>JAYVNM010000125.1:0-34331 GCA_043758445.1 Akkermansiaceae bacterium
GTAACAGTTTAGCTGATTTTGCTCACGAGGTTTCTGGAAAAACCTGAGCGTGGGCGTGACTCACACTGCCACCTAACAACGATTGAAACAGGTCGATCACGTTGTCCACCAGGGTTCCTCCATTAGGGAGAATCAAAGATTTTCAACCACGGATTTCTTTCTTCGAGTTCCTCTCCCTAATGGAGGCACCCTAGGGCGTCCACCTATTTTCCCCAACGAAGCATTGGGCATGCCGAACAGTTCTGGCCCGTGCCTGAAAATCCAACTGCTGCGAATTATATCTGGGGATGGATCGGCGGCGGAGTAATGACGTTGATTGCCCTTGCATGCTGGCTGCGATGCAGATCATCTTCACGGGTAGGCGTCGTGTGACGCGGGTCACCCTGTCTCCCGCGTTCGCCAGCCTGGTAGTAGGAAGAGGGAAATTCCCATACTTAGGATGATCCCGATCACGGCGACAATTCCCAAACTCACCAGTGCATCGCTGGATGAAAACACCAGTGAGCCGAAGCCGATGATGTTCGACACACCGCAGAAGAGCAGAGCCTTGCCGGTGCCTTGCCAGAGTTCCTGATAGTCCCCATGAGTGCGCCTGAGGCTGAGAGTGACGTGGATGGCGTAGTCGATGCCAGTACCTAACAATAGTGGCGTGGCCATGAGATTGACGAAGTTCCATGTCAGCCCGGTCAGACTCATGATGGCCAATAGCAGCAGCGTGCAGATGACCATGGCGAACAAGGCCAATGCGACATCACTGATGCGGCGGAAAATGACGAGCATCATACCGACCAGCAGGATGAACATCGGGACTAACATCCGGGTCATGTCTTTGCTAACAAGCTGAGCGATGGCAGGTTTAAACAGCGCCCAACCGCTCAGCCAGATCCCATCGCCCGTGAGCGCGCGGAAGGTTTCGTAGTCTTTCCCTGAGGGGTCGATGCCGGGGGCGGGTTCGATGTTGCCGAGCAGGTAGCCGCCGCCGTTTTCCTTGCGGGAAAGAAACAACCGCATCACCTCGCGGGCGGATTCGGATTTGGGGAAAACAAGGCCGCTGTCGGCGGCTTGCTTGGCCATGGCATCTAACACGGATTTACCGAGGGCCAGCCCTTCGGGCGTGAAGCCGGCGATATCGGCCTCATGGAGCAGGCGCTCGCGGTCGTTGGCGAGAGTGGCTAACAGCGGGCGATTGGCGGCCTGATGGACGGCATCCGGCCACCAACCCGTAGGGAGTTTGCCGTGAGTAATGATACCGGATTTTTTAATGTTAGAAATACGCAGGCGGGCCTCGGTAGTGCGCTTGAGCATTTCCGCGTCGCTGTCCGCCTCGACCACAAGACCGAGGGATTTGCCGCTCCAGTTGGGGAAATCTTGTTGGATGCGCTCGAAGGATTCCATCGCGCTGCTGTGGCGCGGACGCATGATCTTCGAGTCGAATTCGGCACCCGGCATGCCATGGATGAGCAACACGGCGATGGCTGCTAGAGTGAGCGTGCCGGTGATGAGCCAAGCCATTTTGTGGCGTGGGAGAAATTTCCCCGTCCCGCTGGCAGGTGCGCGAGCCACCCCGAACTTCGCGACGAAGGGCAGATAGATCACCAGCATCAACACGCCCGCCGCCGCTAGACCGATGGCGACGATGGTGCCCAACTGCGCCATGCCAGGTAGTCCGCCTAGGTTGAGCGCCAAGAATACCACGGTTGTCGTGATCGCACCGCATAGCACGGGCGGGCCGGAGGATTTCCGCAGCTCCTGCTTGTCGTGGCCGGCGAGTTTCGCTTCCTGACAAATCACCAGCCCGTAATCGACTGCTAGGCCGATGAGAATTTCGATGGAACTCAGAGCCATGATACTTAACTCGCCATACAGCCAACCGGCGATGCCCAGGGCCACCGCGAAGACGAGGATGAGCACTCCCACCAGCCCTAACAGCAGGCTGAACCGTCGCTGCATCCACCAGAACAGAATCCCGATCAGGCCGAGTGTTAGGGCGATGGAACCACTCAAATCATACTCCATAGCCATACCGATTTCCGAGGAAAATGCAGGCTCGCCCGTCAGTCTAACCGTCATTCCCTTGCCATCGCTGGTCTGCCAAGTGGCGATGGATGCGTGGATTTTTTTCAACCACGCATCGGCGGCGCGGTAGCCCTTGACCTCGCCCGGTGCCTCAGCAAAGAGCAGGTGTGACCGACCATCGGGACTCTCGAACGCTTCACCACCTTGCTCGGTGGAGGCGAGTTGGGTGACGGCGGGATGGTCGAGAAAACCGAATGGATCGTGCGCCAGCATGACCATCGACAGGCCCTCCATTGAGGTTCCGATTTTATCTAACGACGCCTTCACAGTAGCCTCAGAATTTGCCGCTGCTAGCCGAGTCGCTTGGGCGCGAGTGGCGGCGGGATCACCATTGAGCCAGAGATAGGCGAGCAGCTCGGCGATGCCTTCCGGTTCGTCATTCCAACGCGGTTTCCAGCGGGCACGTTTTACTACGCCATCGGCCACTAGGTGTTTTGCCAGCGACTCTGCGGCGGCCGGCATGGCACCTTCGTCGGCCTCCCCGCCTTCGATGAGCAGGATCAGTTCGTTGTCGCGGGAAAATGCCTGATGGAATGCCTTCAGTCCCTTCACCTCCGGCAAATCCGCAGGCATCATCGAGAGGATGTCCGTGTCAAACCGCAGCCGCAGCAGGCCAGTGGCCGCAGCCAGAATGGAGAGGCCAAGGATCAGCGGAACGGCCCAGCGGCGCAACATGCGGGGAATCAATCGGTAATCCACAGCGGGAGCAAGTCTAAGCTGATTCGCCACCACCACCGTTGGCAGGAACCCGCGATGATCCGAAATTGCCAAGCTTTGATCGACCCGCCCGTTCTCAAGAGTATTGCCCCGCTCTCGCTCCAGTGCCAATCTACCGCCGTTCATGGCTCGTCAATACACCCTTCATCGCCCGCAAGCGGCAGCGGCATCTGGCATCGACTACGTGGCGGCGCTTAATGTGGAGCAATACGAGGCGGTTTCCTCGCCGCCGGGGAAGGCGCTGGTCATTGCGGGCGCGGGTTCCGGAAAGACCCGGACGCTGACGTATCGCGTGGCTTGGCTGTTGGATCATGGGATCGATTCGAAGCAAATCCTGCTGCTCACTTTCACCAATAAGGCCGCCCGTGAAATGACCGGGCGGGTGCGCGATCTCGTCCCGCACGACACCTCGGACCTGTGGGCCGGGACCTTCCACTCCATCGGCAGTCGCATCCTGCGCCGTCATGCGGAGGATCTCGGTTTCACCCGCTCATTTTCCATTCTGGATCGCGATGATCAGAAGTCCCTGCTCTCTGCGGTCATTGCCAAGTGCGACATCGACACCAAGGAACGCCGTTTCCCCAAGGCCGACGTGCTGGCCTCGATGTTCAGCTTGATCGAAAATACCGGCGCGACCTTGGCCGACGTTATCGGCGCGAGATACGATCACTTTTACGATTGGTTAGATAAAATCGAACTCGTCCGCACCGGCTACATCGCCAAGAAGCTGGCAACCAACTCGATGGATTTCGATGACTTGCTGTGCATGGTCGTGAAATTGTTCGAGGAGCGGCCCGCCGTGCTGGAACTCTATCAGCAGAAATTCCGCCATATTTTGGTGGACGAGTATCAAGACACGAACGCCGTTCAGGGCCGGATGATCGACCTGTTAGTCGGTGAGACCAACAGCCTGATGGCCGTGGGGGATGATGCGCAATCCATCTACTCTTGGCGCGGTGCGGACATGGATCACATCCTCAGTTTTCCTAAGCGATACAAGGGCTCCAAGGTATTCACTATTGAAACCAACTACCGCAGTGTTCCGGAAATTCTCGATCTATCCAATGCCGCGATTCGGGCGAATTCCGGGCGCTTCGAGAAAGACCTGCATGCCTCACGCGCGGGCCTCGGCGTGAAACCGGCGTTGGTGGCGTTGGACGATCCGCGCAGCCAAGCGGCCTTCGTCGCACAGCGGATGTTAGAACTGCGGGAAGAGGGGATTCCACTGGCGGAAATGGCGGTGCTCTATCGGGCGCATTTCCAGAGTTTGGAAATTCAGATGGAGCTGACCGTGCGCGGAATCCCCTTCGCCATCACCAGCGGATTGCGGTTTTTCGAGCAAGCGCACATCAAGGACATCGCGGCGTTCATGCGCTTCGTGGTGAACCGGCGGGACGAGGTGAGCTTCCTGCGGATGGTGAATCTGCTGCCCGGCTGTGGCCCGATCGCGGCGCAGAAACTTTGGAGCGAGTGGTTGAAATGCGGTTGGGCGAACCAGGAGGAACTACCGCCGAAGTGGTCGGATTTGTTACTGAAATTCAAGGTGCCTAAGAAGGCGGTGAAACATTGGGAACAGTTATGCTATACTTTAGACGAACTCACGCCGGGTGGGACATTCGCGAGTCCGTCGGATATGATTTTTAGCATTCTGGAAGGCGTTTATGATGAGTATTTGAAAGCGAGCTTTGAAAACTTCGAGAACCGCCGTGGCGACATCGAGCAACTCTCACAATACGGCGGCGGCTTCGATGATATTTTGGAGTTCCTCGCCCAACTCTCGCTCATGAGTTCCGTGGATGGCGAGCCGACCGGCGACAAGCGCGAGGCCGACGATGAAAAAGTCACCCTCTCCTCCATTCATCAGGCGAAGGGACTTGAATGGCAGGTCGTCTTCCTCATCTGGCTGGTGGACGGCCAATTCCCTAACGGCCGCATCCTTGAAGCGGACGATCAGCCGATGTTGGAAGAAGAGCGCCGGCTTTTCTACGTCGCCATCACCCGCGCCAAGGACGACCTTTATCTAACCTATCCGATGATGAACCCGAAGTCCTACAGCGGCGACATCATCTGCCGCCCGTCGAGATTTCTCGAAGATTTCCCTGCGGAAATGGTTGAGGAATGGAAGGTGGGAAATTCTGATCCATGGGGTGAGGATGAGCCGTTTTGAACTAAAGCACTAAATCTTAAGTATTAAATTCTAAACGAAGAGGAAGAAAAATAAATCTCGCGTTCCGTTGGGAGATTTGAACGTTTGGCGTCTCATTTCGCTCCAGATAGCAGTGCATCGGCGGTGAACTCGACGAAGGAGCCGGGGGCACCCGTGTAGTGGATTTTCCGCTCGCCATCGAGGACGTAAACCAAGGGCCAGATGGCGACTCGGTATTCCTTGGCGAGTTTGTTTTCCGGGTCGGAGAAATTTGTCCACGGCACCGTCCCGTCGGCTTGGAGCATGCGGAGTTTTTCCGCAGTGTCATTGTTGACGCCCATGATGGTGAGGGGCTTGCCTTTGAATTTGGTTTCCAGCGCGGTGGTGATTTCCATCACGCGCTTGGCATCGGGGACATTGCTGTTCCAGAAAAGGAGGACGATGACTTTGCCCTTGTTGGATTCTAACGAGAGCGGGCGGTTGGCGGAATCCACGCCGACGAGATCGGGGGCGATGCGGCCCTTGGTGAGGTTACGGATGATGTAGAGTTCGTCCTCTGCGAGCTTGGCGATCGTGGTGCCATCTAGTTCGACATCGGAACTTTGGATGATGGCCTTGCGGAGACTGGTGAGGCGCCGGCGCATGATCTCGCCCTCGTCACCAAGAGTCTTGAGTTGCATGGCGGTGGCGAGCGCGGCGACACCCTGGGTCTTGGGATCGGGGTGGGTGGCTTGGATTTTTTCCAGTAAGGCGAGGGAGCGCGGGTCCGGGCTGGCGGCGAGGGCGGCGCAGACTGGGATTAACTTGAGACTCCTCATGTGGTTGGCTTCGATGGCCTTGCGAATGGCCTCGTTTTCCTGGGTGAAAATCGGGGTGGTGCCGCCATTGGGATTGGAGGCGAGGAGGCCCGGGGTGATGCGTAGGAACCATGCGGCGGGTTCCAGCGTCCATTCCTGATCGAGCGCATGGCCAATGGTGGCCCAGATTTCACGCGCATACGGAGTGGCGTCGGGTCGGCTGCTCCAGGCTTTGGCGCGGGCATCCGGGATGACGGCGGCGTTCATCTCCAGAGTCCATTTTCCCATCGCGGTTTGATAGGCTTTCTCGATGCGCTGGGCATCGGCGGGAGCAGCTCTGGCGGGGGAAAACAACAGCAGGAAAATCAGGGATGTTAGATAGCGCAAGCGGTGCATGGCGGGAAAATATCAGTGGGCGGGTTAGGCGACGAAGGCGGCGGCAGTATCGCGTGCTAGGCGGTCCGCCGCAACCACGGACTCTAGGGTGCAGGAGCGCTGGACCGGGTGGGCGTCCATCACGGCGGTGACGCATTGCCAGATGCCGGGAAAGGAGATCTTCCCGGCGCGAAAGGCGTCAACAGCGACTTCGTTAGCGGCATTGTAAACGGCGGGCAGCGTGCCACCGACGAGGCCGGCGCGGCGGGCGAGGTCGAGGGCGGGGAAATCGGCACTACGCGGTGCCTCGAATTCCAATTTTGCAAGTGCCGGGAAATCTAACGGCCGCAGGCCTCCTTTCACCCGGCGCGGCCAAGTGAGGGCATATTGGATCGGAAAACACATATCCGTCCGGCTGAGCTGGGCGAGCACCGAGCCATCACTAAACTCGACCATCGAGTGGATGATGCTCTGCGGGTGGACGACAACATCGATACGCTCCATGCCGATGCCAAAGAGCCAGCGGGCTTCGATCATTTCGAGGCCTTTGTTGAACAGCGTGGCGGAGTCGATGGTGATTTTCGGCCCCATTTCCCAAGTCGGATGCTTGAGCGCTTGGGCGAGGGTGACGTGGGGTAATTGGTCGGCGGGCAAGATGCGGAACGGGCCACCGGATGCTGTTAGAATAAGCCGGGTCACTTCCTCCGCGCCGCCACGGTGACCGTCGAGGCATTGGAAAATCGCATTGTGCTCGCTATCGACGGGCAGGAGCTTCACTCCGCGTCTGCTTGCGGCGGCGGTGATAATTTCCCCCGCCATAACGAGGATTTCCTTGGAGGCGATGGCGAGATCCTTACCGGCCTCGATGGCGGCTAGCGCGGGATGGAGGCCGGCGGTGCCGACGATGGCGATGAGCACAATGTCCGCCGTAGCAAGAGTAACGAGTTCTAGCAGACCTGCCGCACCGAGGTGGATTTTCACGTTGGCGGGCAGTAGGGCGCGGAGTTCCGCTTCCTTGGTGGCGTCGTAAAGCGCGACATGGCGGACCCCAGTAGCGCGGGCCTGGGCGGCGAGTTTGCCGATATTGCCGCAGGCAGCGAGGGCGATGATTTCGATCTCGTCCGGCAGTTCGCTGGCGACCTTCAAGGTGGAGCAGCCAATGGAGCCGGTGGAGCCTAACAGGACGACACGTTTGCGGGGCGGAATTCTCATGTCAGCGAAGGACAACCCATTTCAGATAGAAATAGAGGGCGGGTGCGGTGAAGCAGATGCTATCGATGAGGTCAAGCGAGCCGCCGATGCCAGGCAGAATTTTCCCCGAGTCCTTGGCGTTGATAGCGCGCTTGAGTACGCTTTCCGCAAGGTCGCCAATGACCGCTAGAATCGCTAACAGAATCCCAAGAAAAACTACATGGCCCCATTCCTTGAAAAACGCGAGTTGCTGAGGAAACAGCGCATACACCCCGCAGGCTGCGATTTGTGAGAAAAGCAGGGCACCGCCGAAGCCTTCCCATGTTTTTCCCGGACTCACATGGGGAATCATCTTGTGGCGACCGATCATCGAGCCGACGATGTAGGCTCCCATGTCTGTGAATTTCGTCACGGCCAGCAGCCACAGCAGCAGACATTTTCCAGAACTCCCGACCAACCCCGGCAGCGCCTCTGCCCCCGGTGCGATGAAGGTGACCCGCGCCGCAAAATTGAACAGCAACGCGATATAGACAAAGCCTAGCAGATTCGCCGCTACCGCCAGCAGTCCCTCGATGCCACAGATCGGGAAACGGAGTTGCAGGCTGAATGGCACAGCCACCGCGACGAAGACCGCCAGTGCATCCACATCCAGTGGCACCGATTTTCCGCCGTGCATGAAATGCCAGTAAAGCCCGCCACAGTAAACGGCGGCTAACAAAATGCCGAAGCGCGGAAAGCATTTGATCGCTGCCGCCCGCAGCATTTGGAAATACTCGAGGGTCGCTATCATCGCCAGCAGTCCGATCAGGCCAAGCACCGCCCAAGTTCGCCCGCTGACGAAAATCGTCGTCACCAAGACCCACAAGGACAGTGTGCTGGCACTGCGCCGGGCGAAGACCAGCACTTTTGATTGCTTTGGTGGCGTTGGGTTATTGGCCATTTCCTGCGGAATCCAAGACCGGTCTGGCGTGCGTGGCAACTCATTCCAACCAAAGCCGCGCAACCTTTTTCGACAAGCACGGTTGGATTGTCCGACTTGGTCGTGAAACGGCCTCCAAACTCCAATCGATAACTACAATGAAAACCACCAACCTACTCACGCTGGCAGCCCTGATCGGCACCTGCTCGTTCGCCTCCGCTGCGGATAAACCAAAACGTCCCGATGGTCCAGGTCCGGGCCACGAGTTCACGCCACCCCCGGAAGTTCTGAAGAAATTCGACACCAACGGCGACGGCAAGCTTGACGACACCGAGCGCATGGCAATGCGCGAAGCCATGAAGGCCGAAATGCTCAAGAAATACGACAAGGATGGCGACGGCAAGCTTTCCGAAGACGAGCGCAAGGCAATGCAGGCCGAGATGGCAGCCAGACACAAGGAGCTCCTCGACAAATATGATGCCAACAAAAACGGCAAACTCGATCCAGAGGAAATCCAAGCCGCACGGGCGGCAGGTGAGAAAATCCCACCAATGTTCGGTCATGGCCCGGGAGGCCCAGGCGGACCGGGAGGCCATGGCAGACCAGAAGGCCATGATAAACCGGACGGCAAAGGCCCAGACGGTCCTCCTCCAGCTAACTGAGTTTAGCGAGGTCTCGCTCGCTGCGGACCCTTAATGACCGCAGGCCGGATTTTTCGGCCTGCGGTTTTTTACTTTCCGGTCAGCCACTCGCGCCCCCCGCCGTCGCCGTTGATTTCCTCAGCACCTTTGGTCGGGACCCATACGATTGGGGTGCCCGCGTCATTAGCCTTGCGGCCACCCCGCTGATTTTCCAGTTCCTAGGCAGGGGGGAAATGGTTAAGGATGCCGCCATGAACGAATCAGCAACCCCACCGCAGAACATTGTTCTCATCGGGTTCATGGGTAGTGGGAAATCAACCGTCGGGCGTGAGCTGCACCATCGGCTCGGCTACCCGCTGGTGGACATGGATCAGGTGCTGGAACAACGGGCGCGGAAATCGGTCACAGCCATCTTCGCGGATGACGGCGAGGACGCCTTCCGCACCGCAGAGACGCGGCTGTTGGAAGAACTCAGTGACTCTGCGGCACCGCGCCGCATCATCTCGACCGGCGGCGGGGTGATCGGGCGGGCGGAAAATCGGAAACTGCTGCGGCACTTGGGCTACGTCGTCTGGCTGAATGCGCCGATGGCAGTGATCCTCGAAAGGACCTCGAAAAACCGCGACCGGCCGTTGCTGCACACCACAGACCCGGCAGCGCGGATCGAGGCGCTGTTAGCAGTTAGGAAACCGCTCTACGAGGAAACCGCCCATCTGAAAGTGGATACGTTGGGCTTGGACTGCTATGAGTTGGCAACTGGGATTTTGGAAAGTGCGCGGTATTTTTTCACCGGTCATATCTAACATGATTGCGGATAAAATTAAAGCATGGGCGATGGAGCTGGGCTTCGATGACTGTCGGATCGCGAAGGCGAAGGAAGCGGGTCATGCCGACCTTTTTCGGGAATGGATCGCGGAGGGGAAGCATGGGGAAATGGCGTGGCTGGAACGCACTCCTGAACGCCGTTGCGACCCGCGCGAGGTCCTCCCCGGTTGCAAGTCGGTCATTTGCTTGGCGCTGAACTACTATCCGGGCCGTAGTCCTTTTCCCGCAGGGCATGAGGGCGGCTATCGGATTGCCCGCTATGCTTGGAACCAGGATTATCATGATCTAATCGAAAAGCGGCTGCGGGAATTTGATACGAAAATACAAACTCTGGGCGGCACCCAGCGCTTCTATGTGGATACCGGACCTGTTCTCGAACGCGACTTCGCGACTGATTCCGGTCTCGGCTGGAATGGCAAGTCCACCGTGCAGATTCACCGGCGGTTAGGTGCTTGGTTTTTCCTGGCGGAACTATTAACGACCCTCGATCTAACGCCCGATGCCCCTTTTGGCGACCACTGCGGGAAATGCACGGCCTGCATCACCGCCTGTCCGACGCAGGCGATCACTGCGCCGCAGCGGCTGGATGCGCGGCGTTGTATTTCGTATCTCACGATTGAGCACAAGGGCGCGATTCCAGAAGAGTTCCGAGTCGCGATGGGAGATCGGATTTATGGCTGTGACGACTGTCTTGATGCGTGTCCGTGGAATCGGTTCGCGGTTGAGTCGCGGGAGCTTATTTTTAGCGCGCGTGAAGCGGTTTTTGAGAAGCGGCTGCGGGATTTTCTGGAACTCGATGACGAGGGTTTCCGTTCGTTGTTTGCGAAATCTCCAATCAAACGCATCAAGCGCCCCCGCTTTCTCCGCAATGTCTGCGTGGCGCTAGGAAACACCGGCAATGCGGAAGATCTCCCCGCGTTAGAACGCGCTGCCACCGATCCCGATCCAGTGATCGCCGAACACGCCGCGTGGGCTATATCCCAGATTGGAGAACGCAAAGACTGCCCCCAGGAGTGAGCCGTTACTTGCTTAACTTGATCGAAGAGTGAGAGATCAGCTCGATGTCTTAGGTTAGATCTGACTATTGTTTCTTTTTGAGGAATTTATCAACCGTCAGCCCTACAACTGCTCCTACGAGAAGACCCGCAATAAGATAGTTAAACGAAGTTTCAGCAAACCCTTTTAGCAATTCATTCGCTCCTTCTAAATTTGCCCCACGAGTTATAACCGATGAAAATGGAAGCTGTTGGCCAATCACAGCCGGTCGAAGTAGGTATCCAATCACTCCGCCAATCAAAGGCCCAACCACAATTGTCAAAATCCGTTTTACTGTTTCTGTTGCGTTATCGTCAGTCACATCGAGCACGATCTTCTTAAACTTCGGCACCAGCAGGTGCATCAGTACCCAAGCACATAGGTAAGCGGAACCGCAGATCACGAATAGGATGCCGTAGCCAACTTCCACCTTATGGAGCAGCTTGTAGTGAGCCAGTAGTAGTCCAGCGGAAAAGGCGATGAGCAATCCACCCAGCGCACCCGCCATACCGCCGATGCCAGTGACCGAGGCGACCGCTTTTTTCGGGAACATGTCTGAAACAGTCGTGAAAATATTGGCCGACCATGCGGCGTGGGCGGCGCAGGCGATGGAGATGGTGCCCACTGCCAGCCAAGTGTTGATCTGACCGAGGCGCGAGGCCATGAGGACGCTCAGCGGGAACAAGGCGAAGATAAACATCGATAGCTTGCGGGCACGATTGGCATCCATGCCGCCATCGATAAACTTCTTGGGCAGCCAACCGCCGAAGATCGAACCGAAGGTGGAAACGGTATAGATGAAGGCGATCGCTAGCGGCCACATGATCAGTCCGGGAACATTCACGGATTTGAGCAGATCGGACTCGCCGAACAGATTTGAAAATTTTTGCGCCTCCTTGAGGATCACCTCGACAGTGATACCATTCGGCAGGCCATTAGGATACGCTTCGATGACCTTCCGTTTATTTTCATCGGCGAGGAAGGCGGGGAGCCAGAACATATAGAACCACCAGATCGGATCGGTGAAGAACTTGCCGACGACGAACGCCCAAGTCTGGCGGAAAGTGAGGAGCTTGAACCAAGAAACCTTTTCTTTGGCGACATCGGCCTGCTCGGCCTCCTGTTCATCAAGATCGCTATGAATGTAATCGTATTCCGCCTGTGAGAGCGTGCCACATTCCAGTTTTGCGGTTGGCGACTCATATAGTTTGTACCAGAAAACTAGCCATAGAAGGCCTACAACACCGGTAATGACAAAGGCCCACTCCCAACCCCATGACGTCGCGATGTAGGGCACGCTGAGCGGTGCGACGATGGCTCCCACATTGGCCCCGGAGTTATAGAGGCCGGTGGCGAATGCCCGCTCTTTCTTGGGAAACCATTCCGCGATCGTTTTGTTAGCCGCCGGGAAATTTCCTGCCTCGGTGATTCCAAGAGCGGCGCGCCAGAGTCCGAAACTCCAGGTATGGTGGCCGAATGCATGGCCCATGGCGGCGAAGCTCCAGCCGATTAGCGAGTATGCGTAGCCTTTTTTCGTGCCGACCTTGTCGATGACCCGGCCCGCTAGGAGCATGCCCGCCGCGTAAGCGAGCTGGAATGCCATGACCACTCGCGAGTAAGCGATTTCCTGAGCTGCCGGATCGTCACCGAAAACTCCGTTGCTCGACAGGGTGTCTTTCAGGAGGCCGAGCACCTGCCGGTCCAGATAGTTGATAGTGGTGGCGGCGAAGACCAATCCACAAATGGTCCACCGATGGCGGCCGATGGTTTCGTTCGCGGAGGAGAAGGTCATAATGGGGTTATCAATTGTCTTTGCTGTGGCGAAGGGTGTTCGCGTGAAATTCCACTGACAAGGAACAAATTCGCTCAACCCTGCAACGCCCGCAAGGCCCCGCGTACCAGTGACTCCGTGGGGGCCGCTGGGTCCGCATCGAGCACTTTTCTAACGGCCTTGCGCGCGTCCACCTGTTTGTAGCCTAGCGCGATCAGCGCCAGCTCCGCATCCGCCGCGCCCGCGCTCACTTGGCCCGCCGCCGCGTCCTGCCATGTTTCCGTCACGCCGACCTTGTCCTTGAGTTCCAGCACGATTCGCTCGGCGGTTTTTTTTCCTACGCCCTTCAATTTCGATAAAGCCGCCACGTCGCCGGCCACCACCGCTTGCTTGAAGCGCGTGACATCCATCCCGCTCAACACCGAGACCGCCATCGTTGGCCCCACGCCGCTCACTCGGTCGATGAGCAGCAGGAAAACATCACGCTCTTCCTCGCTCGCGAAGCCGTATAATTTCTGCCCGAGCTGGCTGAAATGCAGATGCGTTCGCAAATCCACCTCCAGCCCCTCCGCCGCGTGCAAGCGGTCGAAGGTGGAGAGTGGGATGAATACCTCATAGCCCACCCCATGCACATCCACCACCAGTCGGTTCGGATACGCTTCGATCACTTTGCCCCGCAGTCTCGCTATCATTGTGCGGTGAGCTTCGTCAACGCGTTGCTCCCGTCAATGTCGTTCATCGTGCGGGTTTTTTACACGCAGCATCATTCCATCCGGGAGAGCAATCCGTAAAGCAGGGCGCTGTGGGAAAAACCTAGGATCATCCCCACTGCTGCGGCGATTTGGGCCACATGGCGGCGGGAATTGCTTTCGATCCGGCGATAGAGGAAAATTGCGACGAGGAAAAAGCAACCGCTGCCGTAAATGAGGCAAAACCCCGAAAGCGCATCGCCGCCAGGTATCGACGAAATCCAGTTGAACCAACGAGGCCTCGCCCAAATGAACCAGAGTAAAAGCGGCATCGCGGCACCGGCGATTGCGAAGCCGCCTGCCCAAATTCTTCGGAATTGATCTGCTAGGATGGCGACCAGCGCCGCGACGATTAATGCGGCTTCGATGGTATATAACAGCATCTCAGAATGCTCCATGGCAGATGGTTAGTAAATAATGAGACGTGGCAACTATTGGTTTCTGCCAATAAGTTGCCAGCCGTTAAATTTGTCAACGGCGGAGAATGATACGGAAGAATTTTGAGGCGGAAGCCTGCAAGCCTTGTTATCTGGAACGCAAGGGAGTATGGATAGCGGTATTTGGAATCTGTTATTTCGAAGCCGGTGCTGCAAGTCCAGATCAAGCCGGAATCGCCGTGTTACCACGTCATTCGCAGATCATCGGACAGGAGATCGAAAAGGCGCGTTTGAATGGCGAACAGGTGATCGTGGTAGTCCATGGCGGAAACGAATATGATCGGCAGGTGGACGATGACCAGCGGCACTGGGCACGGTGGTTGGCGGCTCGTGGCGCATCGGTCGTAGCATCTTGCCACCCGCACGTGATCCAGCGGGAGGAAACCCACGGAGGTGCCGTCATCTTGCACTCGCTGGGTAACGCCGTCTATCCGCGCGGGCTGTCGGGAGTGGGTTCCGGGACGGTGCGGTTGTTGGAAATCGGCGGCTCTTCGGGACCGATCAAGATGCCGGGACGGTGACATCCACATTTTAGATAGACGATTGAGTGTTTCGTGAAGGAATGACAATAAGGTCGTTACTCCTTATTTCTCTGGCTACGCTTTTGCATGAAGGCGTTGTTTGAAGAACTGGATTTCCGCCCGACGCCGATTGGCGATCTGATCCTGCGCCGGAGACGGATGGCGATGCTGGACGATTTAATCGTTTACGAAGTGCTGCTAGGAAATGGCTATCTCATGTCCAGCTTATTTCATGACGTGGAGGAGGCGCTGGCGGATCTGGGTCTGGCGGCGGTGACGGGGGAGAACCTCGATGTGGTCGTCGGCGGGCTGGGGCTCGGCTATACGGCGGTCGCGGCGCTGCGCGATATGCGGGTGGCGGAATTGCTGGTGGTGGATGTGATGCAACCGGTGATCGAGTGGCATGAAAAAGGTATGGTGCCGTTAGGTGATGTTCTAACGGGTGATGCGCGCTGCCGATTGATCCACGGGGACTTCTTCGCACTGGCCGCCGCGCCGGAGCTTGGCTTCGATCCGGAGCAGCCGGGGCGGAAATTCCATGCGGTGTTGTTGGACATCGACCACTCGCCGCGAAATCTGTTGGATGAGCGGAATGGGATGTTTTACAGTTTGGACGGGTTGCGGAAACTGGCGGAGCAATTGCTGCCGGGCGGGGTGTTCGCGCTGTGGTCGGACGATGCGCCCGATGGGGATTTCATGACGCGGCTGGGGGAGGTTTTCGCGGCGACGCGGGCAGAGGTGGTGAAATTTCCGAATCCACTGCTGGGCAAGGATTCGGCGAGCACGGTGTATGTGGCGCGGAAAATTTAGAGATGATCCATGAATCCAGGCGTGCAACTCTTTAAGTTTGCTTGACAATCGGACCTTTTCCGGGATTTCTGGTTGTGGCAAATGGCGAAGCGATCCATGGCGGGAGTGAAGTTGACGCGCTTGGAGGCCCGGATCCGGGTGATTCAAGGAGCGGGACGAATTGCGTTCGTGTTTTTTTGCATAGCCATTGGCTTTGTGGTGGTCGCTACGGCGTTTCCACAACGGCGGGAGTTGGCAAAATTGGAAGAGAAGCTGGTCGTGGCGAAAGCCCGTGAGGAAAGCATCGTGGCGGAACGTGAATATCATCAGATCGAATTTCGTGCATTGAAGGAAGACCCGGCGTTTTTGGAAATTCATGCCCGCGATCGACTGGACTACTACCGTGAGGGCGAGCGGGTGCTGAAATTTCGTGGCGAGCGGTAGCCGGTGCATTTTTTTTGACGCTTGGCGCTCTCGGGCGGAAGGGGTATCCCATGCTCATGCGCAACGACATCGAGCGGATTTTGATCGACGAGGCAGTGATAGAAAAACGCCTAGATGCGATGGCGCTGGAGATCGAACGGGACTTTCCGGGTGGCAGCTTGGTGGTCATCATCCTCTTGAAAGGGGCGCTCGTGTTTGCGGCGGACCTTTTGCGGAGAGTACCACGGGCCTTGGAAATCGAGTGTCTCAATGTCGCCAGCTATCATGGCGGCTTGGAGAGTTCGGGCAAAGTGGATTTCTTGGATCGCCATTTCCCGGAGGTGAAAGGTCGGCACGTCCTGCTGCTAGATGATATTCTCGATACTGGCAGAACCCTACACGCGGTCTCGGCAAGGCTGATGGAAGAGGGGGCGGTGGCGGTGCATACCGCAGTCTTGTTAGCCAAGGACAAGCCGCGTGCGGAGGAAGTCCAGGCGGACTATGTGGGATTTGAAATCGGCGATGAATTCGTGGTCGGCTACGGCTTGGACTATAACGGAAAATATCGAAATCTGCCATTCGTCGGCGTGCTCAAGCTATCAGTCGCGCAGTGACGTGCCGCCTCATCGCGCGGGTTCGAGGGCACCGGCGGGCACGGCCTCGCGGAACAGCACGGTGGCGAGATCCTCTTCTGCCGGAATGCGGGCGAAGGCGACCTGATGGCGGCGAGCGTGTTGTTTCCAGAGGGCGAAGTGATTCACATACGCTTCCTGATAGCGGCGTAATGTGGCTGGCTCGATGCGGTGTGGATGATGGGAATGCCGCTCGGGGTCGATGAATTCATAATTTCCCGACCATGCGGGACGGGCTTCGCTGGCGAGAAAAGGCGCGAGGATGACCAGCGAGCCGTGGCGCTGGCCGAGGTGGCGGAGGAGCGGCTCGGGATCGGCGGGGAACAACAGGTCTGATAGAAAAACGCGGATCGCATTCGCACGGAGGGGCAGGCGGGTGAGATCCGGCGCTTTCGCGGAATCCGTGGCAGGCAAGGCGCGGGCGGTTGCCAGCCATTGGTGGCTGCGCAGCGTGGCAGGATCCAGCGCGAGCGTGGCATCGCCCCGGACGGCATGAAGGGCGAGCGAGGCACCGGCGGCCTGGGAACTTTCTGCAATCAGATAGAATAACTCGGCGGTGCGGGTGGCTTTAGCTTCATCGAAAAACATCGACTCCGAAGCATCAAGGATTAGATCCACCACCGGCCGGACTTCCTCGCGGAATAGCTTCATCGTGTAGCTGCCGGTGCGGGCGTAGGCCTGCCAGTTGATGTGGCGCGGATCGTCGCCGGGCGAGTAGGCGCGGTGATCCTGGAAATCCATCGACGAGCCGGTGCCGCCGCCGTTGAACTCACCGGCTTGGCCGCGCCAAACGCGGGAGCGCAGCGGCAGACGCAGCCGTCCTGCGGCGGCTAAGGCGTTGGCGTGGCATTGTTGGAGCGCGGCGGGAGTCATGACGCGGGAGGTGGCGCAAGTTCGGTTTCCGCTTGAATCATGATTTCACGGTAGCCCCGGAAGGCGCGGACGGCGGTGACTAACAACAGTAAGAGGATGATCAGATCGACCGTCATCACCGCAGTCAGGAGCTGGCTTTTGTCGATGCTGCTATAACTGAGCATCGGCAGAAAAATCGGTGGATTCCAGATCAATAACCAGAGATAGAACTCGTGATGGTGCATGTCCGCGAATATTGCTGGAATGATGGTTAGAATGACCGAGGCCAGCAAGAAGATCATGAAGTTCGTGAAGCGTTTGGCTTCCTGCTTGCTGAAATTTGCGGACAGCAAGGCAGGCAGCAGAATGCCTCCTGTTAGGGAGAGGCTGGCGATCCAAAACTCGTCGTTGAGCGCCGCAGATGATTTCGCTACCGAGGTCCATACAATCCCCGCGATGCTGATCGCCAGCAGCAGCGTGGTATAGAATACTCCAGCGGGCCAACCGGGTAACAAAAAGACCGAGGCGATGCGGCCTAGCAGCCCGCGTTTGAGGAAGGAAGTGTAAACCGGCGGTAACAGAATGGATGGCTCAGTCAGGGCAGTCAGTATAGCGGGCAGGAGGATAATGGCAAAGATGATCGGTGGGACATGTTCATCCACTTTGTCGAAAAACCCGATGACAGCGGTGATGCAGACCAGTCCGAGGGCGATGAGGCGGCGGAGTGTTGAATGGTTTTCCGCAGCGGGGGCGATGATCGAGATGCCATGGGATAGCGCACACCAGCCGAGGTAGGCAATGAAGCAGATATAGGCACAAAGCCCAAGGCGCGAGTCCCAATCTGACAGCGTGCAAAATGTCATAAAACTATTGAATCCGCCGCTGAACAGGAGGTGGGGAATGACGTTGACCAGAAACACGAAGCCCAGAATCGGGATCGAGCGGATGAGTTTCGCATTTGTCCCCGAGAAGCCGACCATGATCGCGGTTAGCGACATGGAACTTAGGAAAATCAGCGTGAGAAAAACCAATTCCCCAAGCAGAATCATGCCGCCGAAGAAGTAGCGTAGGATAAGATAGGGGATGATGGTGATGAGAATCAACGCGGTCTGGCTGACGATGGCGATCCATTTTCCAAACACGATGCGCGAGGCGCTCAAACGGGTGAGAACCATCATTTCGATGGTGTTCCCCGTGATTTCCGTGGAGAGGGCGGTGATGCCACGCATCGGCTGGATGAACAGGGCGGCGATGGCGAACATGGTGAAAATAACCCCGGAGGCGAAGGAGCCGGCACTGTCCGTGCCTGAGACGGCGCTTGCGGTGAGCAGGATGGTTCCCAGGAGAATTTGGAAAACCAAAAACAACAGGGTGAAGCTGCGGGCGCGCATGCCTTGGCGCAGCTCCTTGACTAACATCGGCGAGAGCCGGTCGGAGAAGTCGGTTAGGTGAGTGATGGGCATGGGGAGGTTGATGGTTGATGATGAAGAGATGAGGTTGAATATAAGCAACGATGAATCACGAGATCTGGATTTGGAAATTCATTTTCTTTCTATCAACTCTCAATCATCAACTTCTCTCCTCGCAACCGTGGCTGGAAGCCATTCTAGCACGGAAGCGGCTTTCAGAAAACCCTCATTTTCCCACCACCTGCTCCGCGACTTTTCTCAAGATCACTGGCGGTTCCGGGTTCTTTAGCAGGCCGGACGCCAATTCCTTTACATTCTTTTACTTCCTTGCCGCCGCTTTCTCCGGCGATGGCGAGGGCGGTGACTTTCACGGCCAGCGGGGTGCTTGAATCTTTCGCCAGTGCCAGCGCTTGCTGCCAGACTGCGGCTAGCTTCTCGTCCCGTTGGTCGCGGGTGTAGCCCCGACACAGGGCGATGAGGGCGGTGCCGGGCGTAGTTTCATCCGAGGTTACAACGGCTTGCCACAGCGCTTTAGCGTAAGCGGTCATGCGCGGCAAAGCGGGCAGCAGCGAGCCGTCCACGAGCTTGTCCGCGAGATGGGCGAGCCGCTCGTCGCCCCACGAGGTGGAAATCTCGCCTGATAGATCGAGAAACACCTGCCGCAGCAGCTCCGGATCGAACACGCCCTGCGCCTCCGAAAAGCTTCCCAGGCTCACCGGGCGGCCACAGACCTCGTCCTGAACCCGCTTGAGATGGCTCGCGAAGCATAGGCCGCGCATCGTCTTGATGACCGGGTTGAACAGGCCGAACAGGATCAAGCTGAAGTAGTTTTCCTCGAGCAACAGGCGTTCGGAGCCGCCCGGACGGGCCTCCGGTTTGACGGCCCCGGCTTGGACTTTGGCGAGACGCCTGCGGAAATCGTCTAGCATGCCGAACAGTTCTGACTGGAAGTCCCTTTTAACTTTTTTGTCCGGCACCCGGCGATTTTCAGGGGGCGATTTTCAGGTTGCCTCACGCAGTAGAGGTGTTAGACTACCGAGTGAATCAAATCCCTACCACCATGTCGAAATTCATCAGTCTCCTTGTTGTCGGCAGCTTGATTGCGCCGGCGTTCGCCGAATCGCCTCCTCAAAGTGCCGGTGCGCTCTATCAGCGCGGTCTCGCTGCGGAAAAAGCCGGGGATCCTGCAGCCGCAAAAAAGTTCTACACAGGTGCCCTGAAACTGGACCCCAACCATGCCGACGCCCGTTACAGTCTCGGCCAGTTGAAACTCACTGCAGACAACATTACCGCGAAGGGTCGTGAGGCGAAATTCAACGCGGTTCCAATACCCGTCTTCCAGTTGGATCAAGCCACTTTGCAGGAAGCTCTGGACGCTTTGAGCCAAATCATCGAGAAGCAATCCAAGCAGGAAGTGACACCGAATTTCGTCATCCAGGATCCGAAAAATCTCCTGGGCAGCCACAAGATTTCGCTCAATCTCAAGAACCTGCCCGCCCAAGCGGTCTTGAAATACCTGCTTGAGCAAACGGGGGCCAAGGCCCGCTATGACGAGCACGCCGTAGTGATCATCCCGCTCTGAGGGGGAAAGCGCAGGGATCACTTCATCCTGAACCTCACCGCTCGATCCGGAAGCCGCTGAGGTTTTCCAAGAGCGGGATTTTAATGGATGTTAGATTCTTGATGTGATGAGCGACGCTGGATTCCTCGGCGATTTCTTTGATGAAGGATTCCACCTCATTCGGCTCGCCCATCACCTGCATTTCGACGCTGCCGTCCGCGAGATTTTTCACCCAGCCGCAGAGCTCGAAGCCACGCGCGAGATCCTTGACGGAGTAACGGAAACCGACGCCCTGGACCCGGCCCTCGAAGATGACGCGCTTTGCTAACATCCACTCAATGGCCGCTTGGCGGCGGCGCGTTTTCCTTGAAGGGATTAGCCTTAAGCTCGGAGGTTTTGATGCCGAACACCTGCTCGAAGGTCTTGCCTGGCAATAGATTGATGACGATGGGCGCACTGCGTTTACCCTCCGCATCGTAGAGATAGATGATCCGCTGCACGGGCATTTCCTTGCCGGTGTCCTTGTTGATGCGCTTGACCCGCGAGTCGAACATAAGTTCCTCGACGAGCTGCCCAGTGACCCGGTGATAGCCGTAGCTGACCTTGAACAACTCCTGATTCTGGCCGTCGCGGATCTTACAGCGTAACGGATTTCCGTTGGCGTCCATGTTGTAAGTGGTGACCATGGTTAGAACGCCGTTGGGAGAGTAGGTTTTCTTGGTGAGCGTGCGGTTATCGGGGCTGCGGATGAAGACCGAGCGCGAGCCATCTTCGAGCCGCATGTAGCGTACATTCGGGCCGTCCACACCATCGAACTCAGCCGCATGGCACGGCAACGAGAGCAGCAGCCCGGCGGCGAGGGCGAGTTTTTTGCAAGTTGCCAAGACGTTCATAGGGCGCAAAGTAGTGCTCCAAGGCGGTTCCTGCAAGCTGCCAATCGACCGATGATTTGGGAAACCCGCCGCACCACCCTTGATCTCACGCAGCGGGCGCGGGTGATGGGGATTTTGAACGTGACGCCGGATTCATTCTCGGATGGCGGTGTGCATTCCGGGTTGGAAACCGCGCTGACCCATGCCCGCCGGATGATCGCGGAGGGGGCGGACCTGATTGACATCGGTGGCGAATCCACCCGACCCGGTGCCACGCCGGTGCCAGCGGATGAGGAAATCGCCCGCACGGCCCCGGTGATCGCGGCGCTGCGGGCGGAGTGGGATGGGCTGATTTCCATCGATACCTCCAAGGCCGCCGTCGCGGAAGCCGCGCTGGCCGCCGGGGCGGACATCGTGAACGACGTGAGCGGATTGCTGGGAGATGCTAAAATGCTAGGGCTATGCGCACGCAGCGCTTGTGGGGTGGTGGTGATGCACATGCAGGGCACCCCGCGCACGATGCAGCAGGCTCCGCATTACCGGGACGTGGTGGCGGAGGTCAGGGCGTTTTTCGCGGAACGGCTGGCGACTCTAACGGCAGCGGGGATTAAGCCGGCGGCGCTGTGTTTTGATCCGGGCATCGGCTTTGGGAAAACCCTCGATCACCATCTCGTGCTGCTCCTAGCACTGGGGGAAATTTCCGCAGGCGGGCGGCCAATCTTGTTAGGGGTCTCGCGCAAATCCTTCATTGGAAAAATTCTCGGGACCGATGATCTAGCAGCCCGCGAATGGCCGACCGTCGCGCTCACCGCGCACGCCCGCGAGGCAGGGGTGATGCTGCATCGGGTGCATTCCGTTAGGGAAAATTTTGAAGCGCTACGGATGGTCGAGGAGATCCTCGGGGTTGACGCTAGCCAACCCTAGTTCTGCGGCGGAGTAGCGGGCTTTTGGCCGACGGCGAAACGGTATTTGCCGATGGCATCCACGACGCCACTGACGATGGCGTTCTGATAGGCCTCGTTTTCGATTAAGCGGGCCTCATAGGGATGGCTCATGAAGCCGCCTTCCAATAGGATCGCGGGATGGCGGACGCCTGATAGAACGCTGAAGCGGGCGCGCTTGATGCCGCGGTCGAGGGTGTTCTTGCCGAGCCGCCGGAGGATCGAGCCGTGGACCGAAGTGGCGAGGGCGATATTCGCCGAGTCATGCTCGTTGCCGGCGACGGTTTGGTTGTCCGCCACCTTAAAGTCTCGGCCGTAGTGGGAGACCCCGGGCGGTGAGAGGGTGAAGGTCTCGATGCCACGGGCGGCGCTGTTGCCGGAGTTGAAGTGGATGCTGACATAGACCGCGTTTTCCTGCACTGCGTTGGCAAAGTCCACGCGTTCTTGGAGTGACTGATAGACATCAGTATTGCGGGTCATGACGACTTTGTAGCCTTTCGCTTCAAGTTGTTTTTTCACTTTTTCAGCGACATTGACGTTGTATTTCGCCTCGGTGCCGTAGGCATTGGTGGCACCCGGATCTTTGCCTCCGTGGCCGGGATCGAGGATGACCGTGCGGAAGTCGCCAGCGTTTTGAATGAAATTGGGCCGCAGCACGGGGTCGATCAATTTCGCGAGGTCGATGCGCGAGACGTAAATTTTTTCGCCGACGGTGGCGATGTCCTGGCTGAAGACGAATTTCACATTGTTCATCAGGCAGTCGGTGCCGCCGACCTTGAGGTTGAGCTCGACCTTGGAATTTTCCAAAATGAGCGAGCCGCCGGAGCGGGACATTTTCGTGAAGCCGTAAAAACGCTTGATGCTCTCGACGGAGACATACTCGCGGCCATCGATTTTCGTGATTTCCCAAGTCAGTGCGGGCGCGGCGGCACGCGCCTGGCCGAGGCCAAACCCGAGGATGGCCACTAGCGCGAACATGGGCCAGAACCAGGGGGCGAATTGGCTTTGAGGTTCCATGGTGGGGCTGGGCTGCACGGGTATAACCTTGGTTGTACCATCGAAAAAACGGATGACAACCGGATTTGTCGGCGCGAAAATTTCTTACACGCTGCGGCGGCCCTGCATGGCGCGGAGCAACGTGAGTTCATCCGCGTGTTCGAGGCCGCCACCGGCGGGCAGACCTTGGGCGATGCGGGTGAGCCTGCAATTTCGGCCACGCAGCAGTTCCGCCAGATAGTTCGCGGTCGCCTCGCCTTCCACATCCGAGCCGAGGGCGAGAATGACCTCGATTTCTATCGGCGCGGCCTCGATGCGGCGGATGAGTGGCGGGATGCGCAGGTCTTCCGGGGAAACTCGGTCGAGCGGCGAGAGTTTGCCGCCGAGGCAGTGGTAGCGTCCACGAAACGCCCCCGAGCGCTCTAACGGCAGCACGTCGGTCGCCTGCTCGACGACGCACAGGATACTGTCATCGCGGGCCGCATCCGCGCAGATCTCGCAGCCGTCCGCCGTGGCGAAAAATCCGCAGACCGGGCAAGGCTGGATCGTGGCCTCAGCGGCTAACAACGCGGTGGCGAGCGGCGCAGGATTCGCCTTGGGGCTTTGCAGCAACCACACCGCAATGCGTTCCGCACTGCGCGGACCGACGCCGGGAAGGCGCTTGAGCTCGCCGATCAGGGCTTTGACCGGCTCGGGAAAATCAGCGCGCTTCATGGGGCTTCCTTGGGTGGTGCGGGGGCGGTGCTTTCATCGCAGGGCATCCGGTGTTTTCCGGCGTAAACTAGGGCGCAGACCCCAGACCACAACGCGGCGATCAAGGGCGTGGCGATGTCCGGGGCATAAGCCGCGAGGCTCAAAACGGGGGCCCACGCGGTGATCAAGGCGAGCGAGGTGAGCCACAAGATCAACCGCCGCCAAGTTTCCGGTACGCTAAGAATGGAAAATGACAGGCCAAAGGCAAAGCCCAGTGCCGCGAGCCAAAGCGACCACTCGGGCAGGGATTGCGGAAAATCTGGAGCCTTTTCCCGCGCCACTAGACCAGCGATCAATAGGTCCAGCCGGTCGAGCATTCCGATTACACTCAGTCCCGCCGCAAGCAGGATCGACAGTGAGCCGATGGCTGCGGCGGGCACCAGCAGATGACCTGAGGGGCGCGGGCGATTCGTATCCATGCCGACTTCTTAGACCGCATTCCCGGCGAGTCGAGCACAGCCTTGCGTGGGCTGCGCCGCAGGTTGCGATGTGATGCCGGTAAGGATCAGGAGTTAGGGACTCGACCTAAAATAAAGGTGCCAACTGATTTGGCGCGAAGCCTCCTAGACGGCGTCTCAAACCCGCCTGACCGTGGCTTTGGGGTTTCCATTTTGCCAAGAGCGGTTATCAAGCATCCAGCGCATGGACATTAGCCTCGATCCCTACAACATCCTCGCGGGCTTCATCTTCGGGACGATCGGCTGGGGGGCGATGCGCTACGGCAAACAGTTAGAACTCTGGCAACCACGGATCATCGGGCTGTTGCTGATGGTTTATCCCTATCTATTTAGCAACATGTGGCTGCTGTGGGGCATCGGCGTGGGGCTTTTAGTCACGCTGTGGTTTTACCATGACGAATGATGACACCGGATTTCCCTTGGCAGACCCGTGGTTTTTCACGCTAGTTTCCTCCCGCCCATGCCAACCGAAGCGATCCTTTCCACTGCACGCCAATTCCTAGGGGTGGACCCGACTGTGCGCATCACCCTCGAGCCGATCAAACGCGGGGCCTCGGGCCGCACAATTGTGCGGGTGAAAACGCCCGGCCACGAACCCTTCATCGGCGTGCATTGGACGGAGGAACGGGAGGACAACGCGCAATTCATCCCGGTCGCGAATTTCCTCAAACAGGCGAAACTGCGGGTGCCGGCGATCATTCACGAGCGGGCGCGCTACCGGGTGGCGCTCGTCGAGGATCTGGGCGACGTGGATCTGCTATCGTTGAAGGATCGGCCTTTTGCGGAGCGGCTGCCGTATTACCGCTCGGCCTTCGAGCAGGTGGATAAACTTTTTTACGCGAAACCCGCCAAGGATTTCCAGCTCATGCCGCCCTTTGACGCAGCGCTTTACCGCTGGGAACAGCAGTATTTTTTCGAATACATGATCGAGGATTTTCTCGGAATGGACACGGATGGCCTACGGAAAAACCCGGCATTCATCGATCTCGCGGAACGTCTCGGCACGGTGGCGCGGCACCTAGTCCACCGGGATTTCCAATCACAAAATCTGCTTATCAAGGACGAGCAGGTGTGGCTCATCGACTTCCAAGGCCTGCGCCGCGGACGCCAAGAATATGATCTCGCGTCGTTGATTTTCGATCCCTACCTCGACCACTCCGCTGATGAACGTGAAGCGCTGCTAACACTCTGGGAGGAAATCGCCGACGAGCGACCCTTGGAAAAACTGTTCCACGAATGCGCGGCCCAACGCCTGATGCAGGCGCTCGGGGCCTATGGCAACATTTTGAAAAACCGCGGCGACGAGTGGTACCGCCCGCACATCGCCACTGCCGCTAGATTGTTAGGCGTGGTGACCGCCGGGACGCCGTTAGAATCCCCCCTCGCGCCAGTCCTCGCGGCGATCCAAACGAAAACGTGAACGGTTCGTTCCATCGCCGGCTTTGGGTGCTCTTGGTTTCGGCAGCGGCAGCTTATGGTGTGTGGCAATACGAGCCTAGCACCGAGTTGGATCGCCGGGCCTTCACGGTGGTGGCCGGCGGCTTCATCAATCCACCGTGGTTCGTGACCGGGCAGGGCGCCCCCACCGCACCGTGGACGGTGAGGACTTTTTCCATGGAAACCATGGCCGACCGGCGGCAGGTGCCAGCCGTTGTTTCGTTAGGCGATGATGCCGAGGGAGTTTTCCAAAAATCCCCGCCTGCCCCCATTGACCTTGCCGTGGTGCTGGCAAATTTCCAACGCCTCGGCAAAAATCACGCCGCAACCGCGGCCGTGCTCGCGTGGCCGACGCCGGACCCCATCGGCCTCGCGGCTTTGGAAAAAACGCTGGCGCGCTTCGACTCTCTTGTGATGGCCGCGCCGCTGTCCCGTGGTGCCGTCTCGGAAGCGCTGCCACCGGCGTTTCGGCGGGCCTCGCTACCTCTAACTGCGGTCTTGGGTAACAGCTCTTACTTGCCGATCGTGAACCGCGTGCCACTGCCGGGAGTGGTCCTTGCCGGGGAAAAAACACTAGCAGGATTCTCCATGCTGGAATCGGAAACTCAGGGTCATTTCGAGCCGCTGTTGGCGCGCTGGGAAGACCGGGTGGTGTGCGCCATGCCGCTGCTCGCCGTGCTGCAACGTCTGCACCTGCCGCTCAATGGCTTGGAAATCCGGCCCGGTGCCTACCTCAAACTCAGCCCGGCCGGCCCCATCGTGCCGCTCGATCTTTATGGTCGCCTGTCCGTGCCGCTCAAGCCGATCAACGCTTTTGCGGAAATTTCCGCCGCTTCGTTGATCGACGCCCAACCTGGAATTTTCCCGTCCCAAGCGCCCGATCCGCTCATCCTGCGCGACGACCAAAGCGCCGCAGAGCCGAGCACGCGGGCATTTTCAGAAAATCTATCAGCCCTCGTCGCCGCCCTCGCATCCGACTCCGGGCTGGGACAACCGCGAGCCTATCCACGACCCTCCGCAGGCGCGGAACTCGCCATTCTCGTGGGCCTCGTCCTCGCGCTCACTCTGCTGGCCGGGTTGGCGGATTACGGACGAAATCTGAGTTTCATGCTGCTCGCCGGTGCTTGTCTATCCACCCAATGGCTCGCCGTGGGAATGGCCTCGCTTTGGCTACCGGGCATCCCGGCGTTGGCCGCGATTTCCGCCGCGTTCGTGATGGCGCGTCTGATCGGGAAATCCGCTCTCAAGCCCGTCCCAGAAACCGCCGTCACCGCTGCCACAAGCCCCATCCCGTTAGAAACGGAACTCACTCCGAAGCCAAAGAAAACCAGCACCCCGAGTACCAAAACCAAGCCCGCAATCAGCACGGAAGTCTCTGCCCCAGCCCCCCGTGAGAAAAAACCACCGGCTGCAAAACCGCCCGCGAAAAAACGTGCCCCTCGCCGGAAAAAATGAGGCCTGCCCCACACCATGCCGCTCCTTATCCAACACTATTTGTCGAGTGACCCACGTTGATCGCTTCATGAATCTGCTGGCACAGCCGTTGGACGCGGTAAATTGGTAGAAGCTCGGGCTAACCAAGGAACCTTTCGCCACCGCCCCGGCTCGGCTAGTCTCACCTTTCCGCTTTCCCCCGCCCGCCCATCCGCCATAAGCTCACCGCCGTGCACCCGATCGACAAAGCAAACGTCCTCATCGAAGCCCTGCCTTACCTCCAGGCGTTTCGCGGGAAAACCTTCCTCATCAAACTGGGTGGCTCGGCGATGGAGGATCCGGATCTCGTTGCGCGGGTCATGCGCGACATCGTTTTCCTCGAAGTCGCTGGCATCAATCCCATCGTCGTTCACGGCGGCGGCAAGGCGATCTCCGCCGCCATGGAAGCCGCCGGACTGGAGGCGAAATTCGTCGGCGGTTTCCGCGTCACCACGGATGCGGCCATCGCCATTGTCGCGCGTGTGCTGTCCGAGGAAATCAATCCCGGGCTGGTCCGCATGATCCGTGACTTCGGCGGCAAAGCTGTCGGCATCCCCGGCATCGACGTGTTTTTTGGCGAGAAAATCAAAGGCACCGGCCCGGACGGCCAGCCCTTGGACATCGGTCGCGTCGGTGAGGTCGTCGGCTGCCAGCTCACCCACATGGACGCCGCCCACCGCGCGGGCATCGTGCCGGTCATTTCCCCGCTCGCGGCGGAACTCGCCACCGGTCGTCCACTCAACATCAACGCGGATCTCGCCGCCGCCGCCCTCGCCAAGGAACTCCGCGTCGCGAAATTGGTTTATCTATCCGATGTCCCCGGCTTGCTGGCCGATCCCAAAGACCCCGCCACTCTGATCAAATCCGTCACCCGCCAAGAGGCGGATGCGATGATCGCCGATGGCACGATTTCCGGCGGCATGATCCCGAAAATCCGCAGTGCCGTGGACGCCCTCAACGCCGGCGTTCGCAAGGTCCACTTCGTCGATGGCCGGCTGCCACATGCCTTGCTGCTAGAGATTTTTACCGACGGCGGCATCGGCACGGAAGTCGTGAGGTGATCCGTTCTACCAGGTGATCACATCGTCCCCGCTCGACGCGCCAGTAGTTTTGGCGTAGTCCGCGCCATTGCTGTAGGCTGCAACCCTGCGGCCATTCAGGGTTTTTTGGATGCCGGCCTTAGGCTTCACGAGGATGATCTCATCATAGGTACCATCTAATATCACATTATACGGACCGCCCCATGGATCGTAGAGCCCTACGATGGTAGAAGCGCCTTTTTTGTAAATTAATCCGTTATTTGCAATGACGGGGGTTTTTGTGTCATCTAATGTCTTCCCCTCCCGAACGCTAAGGAATTTAATGGTCCGAGGATTCAATGGGGGGGCTATTGTTTCGTTTGCGCCGAGTAGCGCATTAAGGAAATCGAGGTCCACTGTCAATCCAGAAGTTAAAATAGGACTAAAAGTTGCGGTGTCGGCCGTCAAACTGCTCTTCGGCATCGAACCGTATTCCGTGTAGAAATTATTCACTGCGGCCTCAATCGCGACGCAGGTGGCGAGGGTGGTGACTTTCTTGGCCTTTTGAATCGCGGACAAGCCTACGGTGAAGCTGGCGGCGGCAAGCACCGCAATGATCGAGATGACGACGAGGAGTTCGACCAAGGTAAAGCCAGCAGGGTGACGGGATGATTGGGTTTTCATGGCGGTGTAGGAATTGAATTTCACGTTGATGGAGGAAATGCGATATTCCGGCGACTGACAATATATCAATCACAGGCGCAACCACATGGTAAACACTTATACTCGTAAATACCAGCGGACAATCTTTTTTCTTCCGCCTTTGCCGTTGCGGTGCCGGGAGCCAGACAGCAAGCTGTCAGCATGGCTGGCCCAAATCTGCGAGAACTGATCCTCGATGCCCTCCGCTCCGCGAATGACAACCCGCTTTCCAAGTCCCAGCTTGCCCGCAGTCTCAAGCTGCCCAGCCCCCGCGTGAGCGAATTGCGCGACACCCTCGCCGCGCTCGTGAAGGAAGGCGTCATCAGCGAGGGGCAAAAAGCCTGCTACCAACTCCCGGCCACACCAAAAAACCAACTCAACGGCACCCTCAAGTTTCACCCGAAAGGCCACGCATTCTTCTTCCCAGACCTCACTGACGAGCACAACCTCGCCGCTGGCATCGACTTCACGGTCCACTCCCGCATCCTCATCGACCGGCGGAATGTGGCGACTTCGCTGGATGGCGACCGCGTCCTCGTTGCCATCGTCAAAGCCGTCCCGCGCCCCTTCCGCCCACGCAGCGAAAACACCCCTGATCCGGCGGATGAAATGCGCGGCAAGGTGGAAAAAGTCCTCGCCCGCCGCTCTGGCCGCCTAGTCGGAATCTATCGGAAAAAGGGCGGTTTCGGTTGGGTCGATTGCGACGACAAGGCCATCGAGGGCCGCATCGACGTCATCGGCGACAGCACCGCCATGCCGGGCCAACTCGTCGTCGTCGATCTCGAAGACTGGCTCGACCGCAACACCACCCCGCGCGGCCGGGTCATCGAGGTGCTAGGCTGGCCCGGCGATCCGGGCGTGGACATCATTTCCGTGATCCACCGCTTCGGCCTGCGGACCTCGTTTCCAGACAATGTCCTCGCCGCAGCCCGCGCCGTGCCCGAGGCTCCCGAACCTGCGGAAATCGCCCGCCGCAAGGACTGGCGGGACAAGCTCATCATCACCATCGACCCCGCCGATGCGAAGGACCATGACGACGCAATTTGGCTGGAAAAAACTGCCCGTGGCTGGACCCTCGCCGTCCACATCGCCGATGTCTCCCACTACATCAAGCCCGGCAGTCCGATGGATCAGGAAGCCATCGAGCGCGGAAATTCGACTTACCTAGTGGACCGCGTGCTGCCAATGCTGCCGACCGAGCTGTCCAATGGCATTTGCTCGCTTAAGCCAAACGTGGACCGCCTGACCAAATGCGCGTTGCTGGAAATTTCAGCCGAGGGCGAGATCATCAAGGCAAAGTTCATCGACGCCGTGATCCACAGCCGCGCCAAGCTATCCTACGAGCAGGCCCAGGAAATTCTCGATGGCAAGCCCGCCCCGGAAGGCTCGGATCCCAAGCTCGTCGGCATGGTCCGGGAAGGCTGGAAACTTGCCGCCGTCCTGCGCCAACGCCGTTTCGCCCAAGGCGCGCTCGATCTCGAAATGCCGGAAATTAAAATCCGCCTCGACGACCAAGGCCATGCCGTCGTCGCCGATCCCGTCATCCACACCGAGAGCCACCAACTCGTCGAGGAATGCATGTTAGCTGCTAACGAAGCTGTTGCGAAAATCCTGCGGGAACGCATGAAGCCCGCGATTTATCGGATTCACGACGACCCCGACCCCTCGCGCTTGATCGACTACACCGAGACCGCCAAGGCCCACGGCTACCGCCCCGGCGATCTCACCAACCGCGCCCATATTCAAAAATTGTTAGACGAATCCAAGGGTAGCCCTGAGGAGCACGTCATCAAACTAGGCCTCTTGAAAAGCCTCAAGCGCGCCGCCTATTCCGCCGAACCCGTCGGCCACTATGGTTTGGCGAAAAGTGACTACTGCCACTTCACCAGCCCGATCCGCCGCTATGCCGATCTCATCGTCCACCGCGCGCTCCAACCGCTGTTGGAAAATCCGCCCAAACCCCATGACCGCACGCCTTCGCAAGCGGACCTGCGGGAAATTTCCCGGCACATTTCCGACACCGAACGCACCTCGTCAGACGCGGAAGGCGAGACCAAGCAAATCAAGCTCCTTGAGTATCTCGACCGCGTCGCCAGCGCCGCCGAGCCACCAGTATTCGACGGCCTCATCACCGATGTCCGCCCCATGGGACTGATGGTAGAAATCCCTAACATGGGCGTGCGCGGAGTGGTGAAACGCGAGGATCTACCCGACGGTCGCTGGCGTTTCGAGGCCCACCGGATGGCCTGGGTTTCCATGGATGGAAAAGTAATCCAGTTAGGAATGCGAATTCCCCTGCGCGTCATCAACATCGACTTCGACAAACGCTTCGTCGATTTCACCGTCGCTGGCAAGCCCACCAGCGAGGGTACCCACGTCGCTAAACCGCAGCGTCCGGTCATCGCTAAAAAACACGGCAAACTGCACACCAAACCCGCCGCCAAAGCCGGCCCCGCAGCTACCCGCAAGACCTCTCGCTACGCCACCAAGGAAAAACCCAAACGCCGCAGGCGGAAATGAATCGCAGGATTTGTGATTTTGCATCCAGCCGGTAACGGCAAAAGGGGAGCATACGCGCCCTCGCGTGTCGTCCTCGGCGCCCCCGCCGAGGACCGGCTAGCAGCAGGACATAACATTGCGTCACTTATCGTGAACCCCGGTTGCTTGGATTTCAACCGCCAAGACGCCAAGTGCGCCAAGGTGGAGGAAATGTCAGGATAGCGGCATTTTTCTTAGCGCTCCTGGCGCCTTGGCGGTGAATTTTTGAAGACTCTTGCATTTACACGCCCAGAGCTGCGCATTCACGAATAGGATGAAATGACGATGGCACCGAGCGCCCAGGTGCCGAGAATCCCCATGACCAGTCCGAAGTCAGCACCATCCAAGGGGCAGGCCAATCATCGACTTCAGTCGTTGCTTGATCTTTCAAAAAAGCGCGGACTGAAGTCCTCGATTACTTTGTGGATCAAGGCAATGCGGTGATGACCATTTTCGCACCCGGATCGAATTGGAGAGTCGCATCGATGGCATATGCCGGATTGGTGACGAAGTTCTTCACATCCAGATAAACAGTCCCATCAGCCTTCACACCACCTCTGACCCGCATGGAGACGGAGATCGTTAAAAAACCGATGTCTTGGGTCGTGTTGACATTTTTGTTAACGACCACGATCGGCAGCGTGCCACCGGGGTTGTTATAGGTATTGACCAAGGTGGCGTGGCTGATATACGAGGAAATCGTAGTACCTGCGGGTACGTAGCTGGCCAACACTCCGTTACCATGAACGGTCCCAGTGATCGTATATGAGTAGGATGTGGCGGCCTTCAGTTTGTGATTGCCCAACTTATGTAAATTCACCGGCACCACGCTGTCGATGAGGGTGATGGGGTCTGTTACGACTCTTTGGCCAAATTCCTTGCCACTGAGATCCACCGTCACTTTAGCGTATGCGGCGGATGCGGAGGTGGCCCCCAGACTGAGGGCGGCGAAGACACAGGCAGCAGTGCGGACGATGCCTGAAGTAGGTGATTTAGTAATTTTCATGGTGTTGGGGTTGCGTGTTTAGATGTTTTTTAATCCAAACACTCGGTATGAGAGCTGGATACAGATTTCAAATTATTCCACACGGACGAGGGCGTCAATCGAATTTTACCGCAAATAAAATTCGGCGTAATTTTTATCCCCTGCTTGCTCGGAGACGGAATCGCGGGTTAGTTCGCTGCGATTGTCGGCGATGAAGGCGGCTATTGAAATTCGGTGTTTTCTGCGGGCAGGCCTTGGGATTTCAATCGGGAAGCAGGAAGGATGTGGGATTCGCGAGGGTGGGTGGGGCCTGCCAATGCCGGCCAATCATTTTTCCCGGATTCATTTTTCCCTTTCCAAATCCCCCTCCATCGCTTACCCCTCGCGCCCGCCTGAAATGGTGGTCGTAGCTCAGTTGGTAGAGCCCCGGATTGTGATTCCGGTTGTCGCGGGTTCGAGTCCCGTCGATCACCCCATCTTTCCCATCGGAACGTCAAGTGAAGATCGGACGGGAGAGGAGGAACCGAGTAGAATGACTGATGCAGCCGCTGGAGAGCAGGATTCACTATAAATTTCGCAATTCGCTATTATTGGCGGAGGCGCTGACCCATCCCAGCCTCGCTTACGAGTCGCAGAAGCCGCATTTCGACAACCAGCGGATGGAGTTTCTCGGGGATGCCGTGCTGCAACTGATCGTCACCGAGGAGCTATTTAAAATGTTCCCGGATTTCACTGAGGGTCGGCTGACGAAATTGCGCTCGCGGGTGGTTTCCCGGCGGGCGCTGGCAAGGTTTGCGATGGCGATCCATCTGGGAGACTACGTGTTATTAGGAAAAGGCGAGGAGGCCACCGGCGGGCGGCGGCGCTTGTCCACCCTGGCGGATGCCTTCGAGGCCTTGATCGGTGCGGTCTATCTGGACTCCGGGCCGACCCCGGCCCGTGAGTTGATATTGCGCCTGTTCGAGGCAGAAATCGGCAACATGATCACCAGTCCCGAGGACCGCAATCCCAAGGGAGAGTTGCAGGAATGCCTGCAAGCAATTCACCCGCAGGCCCCGGATTACCGGGTCATCGGCGAGAGTGGGCCGGACCATCGGCGCGTTTTTCAATCGGAAGTTGCTTGGCAGGGCAGGGTGCTGGCGACCGGCAAGGGCAAGAGCAAGAAAGAAGCCGAAGCCCGCGCTGCGGCGGAGGCTCTGCGGGCGCGATTGTGGGAAAAGTGAGGCGAAGTCACGTGCGGAGGTCCGCATACGCCCGGAGGTAGCCAACGCACTGGGAGATTTCTGCTAGATTGGTCCGCCAGTTGGTTTCGTATTCGATGCTGACATTGCCGCAGAAGCCGTGCTCGCGGGCCGTGTCGAGGATGGCAGGAAGGTCGATGACGCCGGTGCCGAAGGGACGGTCATGGGACCACTCGGTGATGGAGACGCGGTCCTTCAGGTGGAAGGAATGGACGCGCGAGGCAATTTTCCAGATGACGGCCAGCGGATCAAGACCGGAGCTGGCCCAGTGGCCGACGTCCGCGCAGAAGCCGAGATTTTCATGGCGGCCTTCGAGCGCCTGCCAGACGGTGTCGGGATGCCAGAGGGCGGTGGGCTTGGGGTGGTTGTGGAAACCGACCTTGAGGTCGTATTCGATAGCGAGCTTTTCCAGCGTATCGAGCGCGTCGAGGGCTTCGGTAGTCAGACCGTTGAGGCCGAGTTTGCGCGCGAATTCAAAAATCTTGCGGGCGGCGGTTTCGTCCTTGGGGATGTCGATGACGCCGAGGTTAATTGCAGCGAGGTGGTTTTTCTCCAAGTGGGTGGTAATGGACTGGAGCACCTCATCCGCCAGGTTTGGGTCGAATTTCATCGCCCCATGCGGGCCGCCGAGAGCTTGGCCAGGATAGAGTTCGATAGCGCCCGCCCCACAGGCGGCGGCCATTTCGATGGCCTCGAACAGGGTGAACTCCTTGAACGACCAACAGTGGATGGCGATCGAGAACCCAGCAGCGGTGCGCATGGGCTGGGAGAGTGGTGGGCTCGTCGCACGCAAGGCGAGCAGGGCCGAGGCGGCGGGGAACAGTGCGAGGAGGCGGCGTTTCATCTCTCAAAGAGTAAACTTGGTCAGGAAGATGGGAACCACGGATTGCACGGAGCACACGGATTAGAAGGGAGTAACGAAAGACTTAGAATCCGGTAACTACTCAGGTCACTTTTGCATTGGCAAGCGATTCGCCGAGCTTGGCGGGTGAAATGATGAGTTCCTTCAGACTGTCTAACATCATTCGGCCCTGCTTGCGCACGCTCGAG
>JAYVNM010000126.1:0-12917 GCA_043758445.1 Akkermansiaceae bacterium
CCTTGATCCCCAATCTATGATCTCCTATCACTTTCCCGCACCCCGCCACCATAGCTTAGTTTAGCCCCTCCGTGGCCGAACTTTCGGGTCCGCCTCAACGATCAGTTTGTTGAGAGTCATGAATCGCTAGCCGGCTCTGGAAACAGGGCCGGCTTTTTATTCACCGTGTGATCTTTCCCGCGAATTTTCCCGGGTTGCACATCAAGGATATTACGGCAAAACTCACTGCGTGGCAACGAGCGCGATCACATTACCTAGACGCGGAGAAGGTCGCTTGTGGGCGATTGCGCTCATGTTGTCCGTGATCGCTAATGCGGGAATTTTGCTGCTCATTGGGTTTGCCACGTTGCAGGCGCAGAGCTACCGCAAAGTGCATCCCATCCCCGCCGTTCCTGCGGCTGTGACGACGGTGCTGATCTTCCCTGAAATTTCCACGAGTCCCGCGAAAACCGAGCCCGCAGCACCCGCAATACCGGAACTCGTCATACCCCGCTACGCCAGAACATCCGAAGACCAGACTGCCACCCCCCCCGCAAAAGCCGCCCTCTTTGGCGAACGGGATACCCTGGCCACTAGCGATCGCAGCCCGGATGCCACAGCGCCTCCGCGGCCCTCGCAAGCTGGCATCGATCCCAAGAGTGCCGACGATTTAGAAACCACCCAGAGCCACTATCAGGACGGCGGCACCGCCGGCAGTCTCGCCCCGCAAACGCCTGAGCGGATGGCGACACCGCTGGCGACCACGCCGCCCGATCCGGCTTTGGCCAATCAAGACTCCACCGGGGAAAAGACCATCACTCCCGGAAACGACGATTTCAAATCAACCCGTCCGCCTAAGGAGGAGCTGTTAGCAGGCCCGAATCCCGTGGACGTGTTGGTGCCACGCAATCTTCCAGAGAAATCTGAAATCAAGCCATCTCCTGCGAAACTTCCCAAGAACGTAACTGCGGCTCCCACCGCGAACAACCCGCCCGCCGCTCCGGCCACCGCGCACGCCGACGAGCCCGCCTTCCGCGGCTATCAGCGCAAGACCGCCATCACCGGCTCGATTTCACGCACCGGTCGCAGCGCGCTGGATGTCGTGGACTCGCCCCTCGGCCGCTATCAGGCCGTGATCAGCCGCGCTGTCGAGCAAGAATGGCAACGCAACTGCGTGCGGCACCGCGACTTCATCACGCCTGGATTTCTAACGGTCCGTTTTTTTGTGGAACCAACGGGCAAGGTCCGTACGGTGCAGTTTGTGGGTGAGATGGAAACCGGCGAGGTGCAGAAAGGATTCACCCTCAACTCCATTCGCGACGCGGCTATCCCGCCCATGCCCGTTGGCGTCAAAAAGGATTTCGCAAAAGAACCGCTCGAACTCATCTTCAACTTCTATTTCTAACGTGTCATGATAGATCCATACGTCCACACCCTAGCAGCAAACGATCTCGGCGGCCTCAGTAGCGCATGGGATTTTCTCCACAAGGGGGGCATTTTCATGATTCCGCTCGGCATCACCTCAGTTGCCGGGATGATGGCTATTTTGTATAAATTTCTATCACTATCCGGTAGTCGCGTAGTGCCCAAAACGCTGGCCCGCGATGTCACGCAATTTCAAGAACGGATCGCGGCGGATCGGGTGGCACCCATCCTCAAGGAATTTGAGAAGGGTGAAAGCGCCCTGGCTCGTCTGGCCGCCGTGGTCATTAAACACCGTGGCAAGCCCCGTGGCGAGATCACCCACGCGGTGGAATCCGCCGCCCGCGAGGAAACCATGCAGCTCCACGCTGGCATCGCTGTGCTCGATACCGTCATCACCATTGCCCCGCTGTTAGGACTGCTTGGCACGGCCTCTGGACTAGTCCTGATTTTCCAAGGATTGGGGGATAATTCCGATCACCTTGCCATCGCCCGGGGCATCGCCGAAGCTCTAACAACAACGATCTTTGGGCTCGCCATCGCCGTGCCCTGTGTGGTCGCGCACGGCTACTTTGTCCGCCGCATCGAGTTGCTGACCGCCCGCTTGGAATCCCTGCTCGGGGATCTGGCGGCGGTTTGCGAACAAGCCACCCCGAACGTCTGAGGCCATGCGTTTTCATCGTCCCAAAACCACCCGCAGCCAAGTGGCGGTCATTCCGATGATCGACATCCTCTTCGTACTGCTAGTGTTTTTCATCGTTTCCACCGCCTTCAAGAAGCCGCGTGACACCCTGCGGATCGAGCTTCCAACCGTCCACCAGATTCCATCGGACAAGGTGACTGATACGCGTTCGGTCATCGCAGTGGATGCGCTGGGAAACATCACCCTCGATTCGCTGGCAGTGCCGGAAGGTTTATTGGAATCCTATCTCATCGCCTATCAGAAACAGAATCCCGGCCGCAAGCTTGAGCTGGAGGCGGATAAGAAACTTCCGCTCGAACGGTTGTTAGGAGTCTGGGATGCCCTCACCAAGGCTGGGATTGAAATCAAGGATGTCCCCGCGCGCATCAAGCTCTCTGGCTCGTGAGCCGTGGCCGTGGCCCACGCACGTCTGGGTCTTACGGCACGATCCAGTCCTCGGCTACCAGTTTGGTGATCTCGAATTGCTTCGGCTCGCCGTCCTTCACGCGGTGGAGCTCTATCGTCGCCCGACTGAGTCTCCGGCCATCGCTGAAGAGCCGTTCCATCGCCTCCGCTTGGGGCGAGCCCTTTTTGCAATAGCCGCGCAGGAGTTCCTCCATATCCGGTGAGGCCATCGCGTAACAAACCCACTGGGATTCGTCGCTGAAAACCCCGTTGTAATACATGTCACGACCGGTGAACACTCTTACCTGCGCTTGGTCCGCGCCTTTTTCTAGCAGCTCGGGCCAGGGCGGCGTGACGGTCCGCGCGTATGTATCGAAATCCAGCTTCCAATTTCCCACCGCATCCGGCGTCAGGAAGGCGAGGCGCTCGGCGGACTTCTTTCTGCCCTTGCACGTCACCAGCACGCCTTCGACTAACAGTCCGTTCACATCCATGCTGCTGAGCCAATCGTAGTGTTCGACTGCGCCGTCTCGTGCTTCCGCCGTTTTGAAATACTCGACCATGGCCTCGGGAGTAGTGCTGCCCGCACGGATCAGGGCTTTCACTTTAGCCAAGTCCGGGTGGACGGTCGCCTGCTTGACCATTTCGATGGCGGCATCTTTCTCAGGTGAGGGGAATTTTGAGTCGATGCGCACCTTGACCGGAACCACCGAGGCGATTACCGGGATTTCATTCTCATACGGAAATACGTAAGGTCTTAGCCAAAGGAAAATGGCGAGGGCGATCATGGCGATGGTAGCGAGCCCGAGGGAGAGCGACCATTTCGTGAGCCATTTCTTGCGAGTCTCGATGTTCTTCCGCTCCGCCGTGCGGATTCTTCGCACCTTGCCCTCGGGATTTTCGTCGCGCATCCGGGCCACGGGGCCGATGTTGGCCCCACGCTGTTCGGTGGAGTGCTTGGACTTGATGTCGCGCCGGATGTGCGGGGATTTCATGGGTTAGGAAATGGAGTTCGCCCGCCGGGATTAGCGCGGGGTCATTGTAATGCGATACGGGTCATAGCGGTCATCCGGGCGGAACAGCCAGCCAGGTTGGCGGTCGAGCAGTTCATAACTTGTCAGTCGGAATTCGGGGAGAAACTGATTGCTGTTAGGTTCATATGCGGTGCGGCCGTTGAAGGAGCCGCGCAGGCGGTATTCGTAGTTATTGTCGTAGGCGTAGCGTTGGCCGGGCGGGCCGTTTTCGGCCAGGCGGTCCGGGCTGTGTTTCTGGTCCTCGCGGATCAGGACGAGTTTCGCTTGGCTCCAGGACTGCCGTGGCTTCCGGATGTAACCCCAGAAGCGGGTTTTCTCCACGTAGTAACGGCGACCGTAAAAGAAATCCCCGGTCGGCTCGGTGGCGATTTTCGCATTCCGTTCTGCGACGCTGGGGCCGCTCATGTTGCCACTGGCGAGCGAACCCGTTTCGCACTGGCTGAGCAGGCAACACACTACTCCCAGGAGCGCTAATTTTCCACCGTGACTGGCCATGACGGTGAGCTTATGAAAACTCCCGGACTCCCGGCAAGTCTGGAGACGCGATCTTGATGAATCACTTGAACCCCTCATCGAACGGCTTCGCGCCCGCTAGCCAATCTTCCGCAAGGACCCTCGTGATTTCAAACTGCCGGCCTTCCGAGCCTTCCACGCGCTTGATTTCCAGAGTCACACGGATGATTTTGGCTTCCTTGGAGAAAATCCAGTCCATAGCCCGCGCCTGCGGGGAGCCGATCTTACAGTAGCCCAGCTTGAGTATTTTCGCATCAGGCGAGGTCATGCCGTAGCACGCCCATTGCTTGTCATCGTGGAAGGGGCCGTTGAAATAGTTGTCGCGCATGGCGTAAATTCGGATCAGGGCGGTGGCCGCGCCTTGCTCCAACTCCGCCCAAGAGGGGGTGACGGTGCGGGCGAAGGCGTCGAAGTCGATCTCCCATTTACCACCGGTGTTTGGAGTCAGCAGGGCAAGCCGATTACGCAGCTGATCGGATTTTTTGAAAGACACGAGCACGCCATCCACAGACAGACCATTCACATCCATGCTGCTGAGCCATTCGAAGTGGTCAAACACGCCATCCGTAGCATCTAAGCCAGCGAGAAAAGCGACCACTTCCTCCGCGCTGGCTGCATCCCGGCGGAAATAGCCATGGATCAGGGCCGGGTCACGGATTGCCAGCGCCTGCATCACCTGGGCCATCGCGGTCGCTTTGGAAGGCGAGGGAAACTTGGGAGCTGTGACGACTGCGGGAGCGGTTGGTTTCGACGACGGACGGTTCCACGCCAGATCGGATGCAGAATACATTTTCTCCCAGATCCAGATGCCAATAATTCCCATTAAGATAAGCAGCGAGAGGGTCGAGAGTCCTAACAGCAACGAGCGCTGTCGCCGACCTTCCGCTTGCTTGTTGTATCCATCGGTCTCATTCGATCGCTTGCGCTTAGTGCCGCGCATCCTCCCTGAATGAGAGCCATCGGACTTATAGGCACCGGGCATCCGAGCGACACGACCGAGACTCGGTGTTTCTCTCGTGTCCCTATCATGATAGCGTTGAGGGCTGAGTGAGCGTCGGACATCATCGGATTTCATGAAGAGGTGTTTCAGTTAGGGTGCTGGTCCGGCCCGGGGGATCATCCGCGCAAATCAAAAACACCATGGACCGGAAAAATACGAGGCCCCCTTCACGCAAAGCAAGGACGGAAAGGCGACAATCTCGCCTCAAATCACCCAACGACGATCATGGACTCGGCAACGGGACCGGCTTCGGGTAATCACATCCCCAGCTAGACAAATGGTGAATCAGCCGATGAAAATCCGGTGGACATCGCCGAATTTTCATAGATTGTCTCTTTTCCATGCAGAGGAGCGTTTTACTGAAGCGAATTTCAGAAGAATTGCGGGTGTCGAAGATCGTTGCCTTGCTTGGGCCGAGGCAGGCGGGAAAGACGACCTTGGCTCGGCAGTTTTGTGACGAGAGTGATTTGCCTTTTGATGCCGGGTTGAATTATTTCGATTTGGAAGATTCGGCGCATTTGGAGCGGCTCAGAAATCCGATGTTTGCCCTGACGTCTCTGCGTGGGTTGGTGGTGATTGACGAGATCCAGCTACGGCCCGAGCTATTTCCGGTGTTGCGGGTGTTGGTAGATCGCGTCGATCTCGCGGCTCGGTTTTTGATCCTCGGTAGTGCGTCGCGGGATCTGATTCGGCAGGGCGCGGAGACCTTGGCGGGGCGGATCGGGTTTGTGGAAGTGCCGCCATTTGGCCTGCCTGAAACGCCGGAAATAGAACGATTATGGGTGCGGGGCGGATTTCCACTCTCGTTTCTAGCGGACACGGATGCGGATAGTTGGCGCTGGCGGGGGAATTACACCAAAACATTTTTGGAGCGGGATATTCCGGCCCTGGGTATCCAAATCCCAGCGGCATCGCTCCGCCGCTTCTGGATGATGCTGGCTCACTATCACGGGCAGAATTTCAACGCTTCTGCAATCGGTAAGAGCCTCGGTGTGGCGGATACGACGGTGAAGCGGTACTTGGATGTCCTTACTGGGACCTTCATGATCCGGCGGCTTGCTCCTTGGTTTGAAAATCTAGGAAAACGCCAAGTCAAGACACCGAAGATCTATTTTCGGGATTCCGGGATACTTCATTACCTGCTGGGGATTCCCGATATGGCGGCGATGGTTGTTCACCCGAAACTTGGCGCGTCGTGGGAAGGTTTTGCTCTGGAGCAAGTTATCCGTTTAAGCGGAGCTGGGGATGAAGAGGTCTATTTCTGGGGAGTTCATAGCCAAGGCGAGCTTGACCTCCTGCTGACTCGGGATGGCAAACGTCATGGCTTCGAGGTGAAATTTACCGATCATCCGAAGGTCACGGCCTCGCAGAAACTCGCGATTGAAAGCCTGCGTCTGGATCGTCTCGATATCGTTTGCCCTGGTGACGCCAGCTATCCGCTAACGGAAAAAATCCACGTCACCGGGCTGACCAAGGTAGCGGATTTGTTCGCGGTTGGTTTTTGATCCTGTAAAGGGTGCTGCATATCCTCTTCAGGCTTCTGGCCCTGTAACACCAGAATTACAAATCCACAAATCCTGTTGCACGAAGTATAGCGGTATCTTCAATTTCACCCAGACTCAAATGGCAACCGACTCTCCCTATTCACCGCCCACCGCTTCCCCAAGCGCCGCACTGCTGCTGCGGTCTGAGCTCGGTAAAAAACTCAAATCCTGGTATCGCAGCATTTGGGTTTCTCTCACCTTGATCTTGATCACTCCGGCGCTCGGACTTGGCGGGACAATCTTCTCCATGAACCGGGCGTTTGCGGCTTTGGGATCTAGCGGAATCGGTGACCCTGCGGCGCTCGGGGCAGTGATTGGCGAGGCCTTGATCGCTGCCGTCGTCGGCTTGCTTTTCGTGGTTCCCGGCCTCGTCTTGTTGGTTATCGCCATCGTCCGGTTCCGTTTTTACCGGGCGAAACTCCGCAATCTGCCGCCCTGAGGTTCAATGTTGAACGATCACGGCCCCATGTCCACAGTCCCGCCATGCCACGCCTCGCCCTGCTCCAATCCGGCACCTTCGCCACCAAAGCGGATGCCTTCGATCATCACGAGAAATTGATCCGCGAGGCGGCGGCCAGTGGCGCGAATATCGTCGTGACCCAAGAGCTTTTTCTAACGCCATACTTCTGCACCGTCGAGGACCCAGCCTTGTTCGACCTCGCCGATCCCTTGCCCGGCCCAGTGACCGACCGCCTTGGGAAATTGGCGGGCGAGCTTGGCATCGTCCTCATTTCCTCATTGTTCGAGCACCGCGGCCCCGGCCTCTATCACAACACCGCCGCCATCCATGATGCCGATGGCTCGCTGCTGGGCCTCTATCGCAAATCCCACATCCCGCAAGATCCGGCGTTTGAGGAAAAATTCTACTTCACGCCCGGCGACAGCGGCTGGCCGGTCTGGGATACGCAGTTTGGAAAAATCGGCGTGCTCATCTGTTGGGACCAATGGTATCCTGAAGCCGCCCGCTTGATGGCCCTCGGCGGAGCGCAGGTCCTCGTCTATCCCACCGCCATCGGCTGGTTGCCCGAGGAAAAACCCACCCTCGGCGAGGCCCAGCACTGCGCATGGGAAACCGTCCAACGCGGCCACGCCGTCGCTAACGGCTGCTACCTCGCCGCCGTCAATCGCACCGGATTCGAGGGCGACACCGAGTTCTGGGGCCGCTCATTCGTCGCTAATCCCTACGGCGAAATCGTCGCCAAGGCCGCCACCGACCGGGCGGAAATCCTCTACCACGACCTCGACTTCCAAGCTGTCGAAGACTTCCGCCGCATCTGGCCGTTTTTTCGCGACCGCCGCATCGATGCGTATGGCGAGCTAACCAAACGCTGGCGGGACTGACCCGCCTCAGGGATAAATCACCTGCTGGAGATACAAGCCATCGGCAGGGGCGCAGAGCGGGGATTTCCCAAGCGGTAAGCCCGGCGGCTGATCGAGCAGCGCGGCGAAATCATCCATGCGGATGCGGCCCTGGGCGGCGTGGACCGCACCGCCCGTGAGCAGCCGGACCATTTTATAAAGAAATCCATCGCCCGTGTAGGTGATCCGGTAGCCGTCGTCCAGCGTGTCTAACACCGCCGCATGGATCGTCCGGCACCAGTCGATGTCCGGCGTCTCGTTGCCGCGATAAGCGGCGAAGGCGTGGAAGTCGTGACGGCCCTGATAGAGCGCGAGCGTCTGTCGCAAGACCTCGGCATCGAGTTGGCGCGGGAGATGCCAAGCGAGTCCGGCCTTGAGCGGTGGCAGGACCGGCGCGGTGCAGAGATCGAAGTGATAGATCTTGCCGGTGGCGGAGAAGCGGCTGTGGAAATCCGCTGCCACCTCGTCGCAGGCCATGATCCGGATCGTGGCTGGCAGCTTGCAATTGAGCGCGGGCACCCAGTTGAATGGGTTCATGGAGATTTCCGGCGGCGGGTCGAAATGGGCGACCTGGGCCAATGCGTGGACGCCTGTATCCGTGCGGCCTGCGCCGTGGAGCCGCAGCGGTTGTTTCGCGACTTCTTCCAGAGCTCGCGCGATGAGATCCTGCACCGTGTTGCCGCCAACTTGCGATTGCCAACCTTGGTAAGGGCGGCCGTCGTAAGCGATGGTGAGTTTCAGGCGCATCAGTCCGGGGCGCTCACTCTGGATTATAGCTGGGCTTCTCGAAGGGCTTCTTGACCACATAGCCGGAACTCACCGTCTGGCCACCCTTGGTGACCGTCCGGTGGGTGAGGCAGCCGCTTGATAGAAACACCAACCCAGCGGCGAGCGAACATTTCATGAGGAATCCAAGTTTCATAGGGAGATGGGGCTTGCTTGAAAAAACGGGAGTTCCACCCTACCCGCAAGCGGAATTCTTGGAAAACCGCTCCCATCGGGGATCTGTCAATCGACGGTTTATACGTCTGTGTGACCCGGCAACTGACGCTTTATCCCGGAGCATTACCGTCTAATCCTTTGCCCTTTTAGTCCGGCTCTTTTTAGCTGGCGGAGTCGCGGTGAAACGGTATCCGGGGGGTGTCTCCCGCAACATCGGATTCACTCCGTGATGATCGGACGCATCAAGCCATTGCTGGATCGCTAGCCGCACTACTGCGGATCTAGAAATGGACATTTCCACGGCTAAGCGATCCACACGGGCTTGTAATTCTGCGGGAAGGCGGACGGGAATTGGATCCATCCCGACATCATCACCATAAATTTGAGTTGCGGCAAGTTCCTAAAATGTATACGTATCATCTACGTAATGAGCGAACCGATAGAAAATTCAACTCGGAAATCAAAAACACTCACGTCTTTTCACAAAAAACTGGATCAATTGGCAAATCGAATTTCCGGCAACCGCACAGAAGCACTTCAGCAAGCTATCGCTATTGGCTTGGGTATCGTCGAGGCAAACAACCGCGAACAACGAAAAAGCGCCGCGATTAACGACTTTTTACCGCAGAATCAAGAAATCACCGAATTATTGGACGTCGTGCTAGCCGACAATGGCGTGAGTGGCTCCAAATCCTCCCCCAGCGAATCTACATGAGTTACATGGTGACTACCCCACCACTTGGCAAGGGCCACAAGATTGAGGCACGGATTTACGTTTAATCTAACGTTTTTAGATTTGCAAACTATTATTTCTAAATGGGTTACAAACGAAAATGAGCGATAGAACGGCGAAAGACCGCGCCGCTTTTGACGCGCTTACAGCACTGAACCGGTGTCTAGCGAATGAGCCGTGGTGCAGGGGGAGAAAAAATTTAACAAAAAATTCTTGCGTATACGTTTCGTCTACAATAAAACGCCGCCGACCTATGAAATACAAATCAACTATATTCGCAGCCGCCCTGGCGGTATCCGCCACTACTACTAGTCACCTGCATGCTGTCGTTCTTGGTGATCCGAATGTGACTGTACATGGCACATTGACTGTAAAGCCTGTTCCGGTACCCCCGGGGGACCCGGTTATCACGATGGGTGGAGGTAATCTTCCAACATTATTACCCGATCCAGCTCCAGGTATATCCATCGTTGCCACCAGAATCAGCGTGATTACCGAAGAGACTAAAAACACTACAGGAGGTGGGGTGACTCTCACTACCAAAGGAAACGCCACATTGGCAAGTGACACTGAAACAACAGCCACGCTAACGTATACCTCGGCAGTGACCTTTCAAGTGGACAATGCCACAGGATTGCCGATAGCTGGAACGGAGCAGCATGTGGCTGGATACGTGGATGAAGCCGGCAACTTCGTGCCAATTGGCGAGATTAATACAAATCCCGGTAGTCCAAGAAATGGATTAATTAAAAAGTCAACGTTGACTGCTGAAGAAACCGCTCTTATCAAAAAAACGACCACACAGACTAACCCAAATGGCGGTAAGTTGCAGGTCGGAGGCACGGCGAATATCGACGGTCAAACGACGACTCATGGTCTCGACAACAGTGGCAACAAGATCACGGGAGTAGCCGATGGCGTGGCCGCAACGGATGCTGCAAATGTTGGGCAATTAACGGCGGCAGTCCAAACTGAAACGGACCGTGCCATTGGGGCTGAGGCAGGTCTGCAAACCAACATCGACACCGAAGTCACTCGCGCCACCGGAGCCGAAGGGGTTCTGCAAACGAACATTGACACCGAGGCGACCACTCGTGCCGCGGCGGATGCCAGCATTCGCACCGATTTCGCAGCAGCGGATTTGGTCGAAAAGAATGCACGAATTGCCGCTGATAATGTTCTTCAAACCAACATCAGCAATGAGGTGACTCGCGCCACGAATGCCGAAGCCGGATTGCAAAACAATATTAACACCGAGACGGCTAATCGAATCGCTGCAGATAAAGGTCTGGGCAAGCGTATCGATAAAAACAGCCGTGGGATTGCCATGGTTGCCGCGATGACCAATACCACGATCAATCCAGGAATGTGCCAAGCCGTTGATTTTAACATGGCACAATTTGACGGACAAACCGGATTTGCCTTTGGCTATTCGTACAAAATCAATGAGAATCTTCAGCTTCATACCGCTGGCGCTTCGACCACAGATTTTGAAGAAGTCGTGGCTCGTTTAGGTGTAAGTTATCAATGGTAATTTGTTGCAGTAGTTAGCAATTCATATATGGGGGGACGTGATGCTTGTCATGGTATCACGTCCCTTTTTATAAAAAGGGTTACATGATGAAATCCCACTTAATGTTTAAACGATACGGAACGATCCTATTCGCATTGGGACTCTGTGTATTAACATTCTCCTGTGCGGACAGTCCAAAAGCGCAACCACAAGTCCAAGCGAGCTGCCATTATACGGCAACTTGCCCGTTGACGAAATCAGTGCTGCCCTCAAAACTCTATTTCTTCCCGCCTTTGTTGTGCGATGCAAAAGGAAAGCCCAAAGAGTCGCTCAAACCGGTTCAGGAAGTTGACGGGGGAATCACCGACTGGGTCACTCCTAATCAAAAATCTAAAGCAATCCGTGACCAGCTAGAAACGTATTTTACGTCCATCGGCTATCAGGTTGTCACCTTCAAAGATGTTCTAGCGGCACGCGAGCCACACGAGATTCTGATTGTCAGCAGTTTTTACTCAGCTCCTTTGCCAGTGGTGCCAGCAGTTGCAGGTAAGCTGGACCAGTATGTGCTATCGATGATTAAGGCAAAGACCTTCGACCTCGACCTCGATCCACGAAAAAGCAAGGACATTGCGAGTATCGACGGCCTTTCATTTTTTAGTTCCACGCAAAAACCGAACGATATCGAATCAAAAAGTTTCGGAATCACAATCCGCTGGTTGGGTGATAATGTTTCTGGAATCATGAATTTGGAACCATAAACCCTTATCCAAAAAATTTCTAGTTATCGCGATATTTCTTAAATTCAAACCACCTAAAATTCTCAATCAATGAAATCATTCAATCCAACGCTAAAATTTATTCGTCTGAGTTTGGGATGTTTATTTGCAATCATACTTCCTCAAGTGCTGAAAGCATCACCAGCAGAGCAGATTGGAATCAAACAAGGCAGCATTCACAAGGTTGGCATAGGATTAGGAGTTGCAAAATTCCAAGTTCTTAAGATGGGTGAAGATGGATGGATTTTGGTAGAATGTTTGGAAGGAAATAATTTGGGATGGGTGCGGAGTGAGAAATACTGGGTTAACACCCATAACGTCGTATTTATTTCGGCACCGTTCCTGCCAGACCCTAAGAATGGCAGTATCATTCCTGAAAAAAGTCCACCTAAGACTCAGCCAAAGTCGAAGGCCAAAGATGGATAACATCCTACCCTGATGGGGGTCAGGATAAGGTCGATAAACGGCAGGTTTAGCTGGTGGCTTCTTCAAGTTTAAAATGCTGGGATTTCGAGCTTGAGACGGGCGGCACGGACGCCAAGCATCCGCGCATGAGATGGCTGCAATGGTTTTCCCATCCGGTGCTATGGTGCTTGCCAGTCATCGCGCTGGCGGCTCCGGCGGATTGGCGCTTGCAGTTGCTGGCGGAGGAGGGGGTGTCGCCGGAGTCCGCCAAACTGCGCGAGGTGGAGCAAGGCAGCACACTATCCGAGGCGCATTTCCATGAGTTGGTGACGCGGCTTGGGGCGGAGAAATTCACAGCGCGCGAGCAGGCGGAGAAGGACATTTTGCGGATGGGAAAAGGCGTGTTGCCGTGGCTCGAATATTTACCAAAGGCTGACGACCCGGAGGTTCGGATTCGCCTTGCCCACCTCGGTAAAGCCTTGGCCGTCGAACGGCAGTGGACGCGGGCGGATCGTAAGCGGTCAACAGAACCCCTCTATTCATAGCCGGGGCAATTCGCGTAGTCTGCGCGGTCATGTCCAATACCGACCATCCCACCAGCAGCATCATC
>JAYVNM010000127.1:0-4263 GCA_043758445.1 Akkermansiaceae bacterium
AAGATGGATTACCAGCAACTCCTCATGGAGTTCCTCAAGGGCGAGGAAAAAAAGCCCGCAGCCGCCGATGGAAACGTAGAACCACCGGCGGCTGAAATCTTCGTTGTCGAACCGCCCGCGCCCAAGCCGCGTGCCCGCCGCACCAACAAACTGAGTGAATCGCTCTAAGGCCTTCCTACCATCGTGCTCACACCATCGCTTGGAGCCTACCTCCTCACCCAGAAGTTCTGTTACCACAGCCCGTTCTACCGCGAGCAATGGAAACTCAAAGCCGCATACGGTATCGAACTGACCCGCAACCTGATGTGTTCCTGGCACGACCACCTTGCCGACACCCTTCATCCACTCTATAAATCGCCGAGTCCTCTGTTGCTCCAAACGTCACCCTGAATTTGATCCTTGGCGCGGTGCTAGGATTTTCCCTCTCCCCGTTGCTGGTCTTGCTGGTAATTCGGCGCTTTTTTCCAATGACTGAAGTTGACCGGCGCTCACCCCTCCTCCTCCCATGCCCGTTTCAAGGCCGGGCCGAGGGCGCTGTCGAGGGCGGCGTGCCACTGGCTGCTGGAGCGGATCACCGGCAGTTCTGGGAGAATTCTTGGTGGCAGATCGGCGGGGGCATCATGCACATGGGCGCGGAAATATTCACCGCCATCGGTGGCCGGGCCGATGACTTGGTGGGTGGTCCGACCCAGCCCTAACAGGGCGGCGTGAACCCAGCGGGCACCCAGGTCGGGGCAGAGGATTTCCCCGGAGGCATGGATCGGGAAATTGGTGGAATTCCCCCCGAACTCGATTTCCCAGCCCGTGCTGCGGAACACGCCATCGTCCGCCTGCCAGCTCCCGGCCAAGCGGGGGAGCAGCCAAAACCGCACCGCTTCATGGGCGTCCCCAGGCTCAACGCTCAGGCGAAGCCGGGAATTTGTGAGACCACGGAGCTGGCGCAGGGTGGTCACGACGATGGCCCGGTAGCGGCGGGTGGCTTCCTCCGCGCCGTGCTCGGCAACCATGGCCGGCAGGACCAGGCCAGGCACGGGTTCCTGGATGTTGAGCGTGAGCAGTCGCATCGGAAGGAGATTGGAGCGGCGGGGCAGGGGGGCCAAGTCTGGATTGCTTCAGGCAACCTTATTTTCCGGCTAGGAAAACAATCTTGCTCCCAGTGGCGAGTCGGGGGATGCTGTTGGCGCAGCGAGTTCCATGGCAGCCAAGGATAACAAGAAGCGGGGCGAGGTCCCCGAGCCATCGCGATGGTCGAATGAAATCACCGGGATTCTCTGGATCACGGCGGGTCTATTGCTGCTGTTGTCGCTTGTGAAATACAGTCCGGCGGACCTGCCGCGCTGGGGGCCACTGGGGGATTTTGCGGGGAAATCTGGTGGCCCCGGAGAAAATCTAATCGGTCCGGTGGGCGGGATTCTCGGTTTCATCCAGATCCTGCTGTTCGGCGCGGCTGGCTATTTGATCCCGGCGGGTTTCATTTGGTTCGGCATCATCAAGCTGGCCTTCGATGTCCGCATCTGGCCACGCGCGGTGCTTGGGTTCTGTATACTGGTGCTTACGGGAGCCGCCTGGCTCGATGCGGCGGATTACTTTTTCAAGGCCTGGTCAGTTCGTTGCGACCTCAGTGAGTTCGGCCCCGGCGGCCTCGTCGGCCACGGCTTGGGCGGCTTCGTCCTCGCGCGCTTCATCGGCAGCACTGGCACGCTTATTCTAACCAGCTCGGTCTATCTGATCGCGCTGATCCTGCTGACCGGCCAACAGCCGATCCGTTTCACCAAGGCCTGCTTCCGCTTGGCTAGGATGAAGTTCCATGAATGGCAGACGAACCGCCGGGAAAACGGGATAATCGCCGCTCGCGAGGCCGAGATGCTCGCCGAGCGCGACCGCCAGCGCGAGCAACGGCGCAAGGACCGCGAGACTTCGAAATCCGCCACCGCCAAGGCCGCCGTTGCCGATCCGCAGGCGCTCTTGCCACTGCGCGAAACCCCGACCCCACAGATCATCGACGCCTCCCAGCGGCGGGCCATCGACCCCGATCTCATTGGGAAAAACCCTTTCAGCCGCAAGCCATCCCCGGAGCACCAAGGTCTCCAAGAGGGGCGGTTTCCTAATTATAAGATCCCGGAGTTTGACATCCTCGATCCGTTGCCGGAGGTAGAAGACTCGGATGCGGATGATGACCACAAGGAAGAGACTCGCCAGATCATCATCGATACGCTCAAGGCCTTCGGCATTGAGGTGACGGCCGGGCCCATCACCCATGGCCCAACGATTACCCGCTATGAAATCTATCCCTCCATCGGGCTACGCGTTTCCCGGATCTCCCAGTTAGAAGCGGACATCGCCCGCGCCACTTGTGCTGAACGCATCAACATCCTCGCCCCCATCCCTGGCAAGGATACGGTCGGCATAGAAATCGCTAACAGCAAAAAAGTCGCCGTGCCGCTTCACGAGCTGCTCTACTCGGCGGATTTCAACTCCTCCAAGAAAAAGATCCCCCTCGCGCTGGGCAAGGACGTCTATGGAAATACGGTCATTGCCGACCTCGCCGCCATGCCGCACTGCCTCGTCGCTGGGGCCACCGGTTCGGGGAAATCCGTCTGCATCAACTCGATCATCGCCTCCATGCTCTTCAAGTTCAGCCCGGACGAGCTGCGCTTCATCATGGTGGACCCTAAGGTGGTGGAAATGCAGATGTATAACAGACTGCCCCACCTCGTCGTCCCCGTCGTCACCGATCCGAAAAAAACCGTGGCCGCCCTAAAGTGGGTGGTCAACGAGATGGAAAAACGTTACAAAATTTTCGCCAAAGTCGGCGTGCGGAATTTCGACAGCTTCAACGGCCGCCCCATCCCGGAGAAGGTAAAGCCAGCCCCCGCGCCAGTGGTTAGCGACGTGCTGTTGGATGATGGCCCCGAACCCGAAGCGCCGTTCGATCCCCGTGAATTGCTCGATCCCACAGTCCCCACCAGCCATCAAGCCCCCCCATGGACGATGCTAGAAGAGGAGCCGGATGAGGACATGAACTCGCTGGCCGCCGCTCTCAGCGATGGCGAACTCGGCCCCGAAGCAGACGAAGAGGACGAGGAAATTTACGAAGACCATATCCCCACCAAGTTTCCTTACATCGTGGTCCTCATCGACGAGCTCGCCGACCTCATGCAGACCGCCCCTGCCGACGTGGAAATGTGCATCGCCCGCATTGCCCAGAAGGCCCGGGCCGCCGGCATCCACCTCATCATCGCCACCCAAACGCCACGTGCGGATGTCGTCACTGGCATCATCAAAGCGAACATCCCGTGCCGCATCGCCTTCCAAGTTTCCTCCGCCTTGGATTCCCGCGTCATCCTCGATACCAAGGGCGCGGACAAGCTCGTCGGCAAGGGCGACATGCTCTATCTGCCACCCGGCTCCGCGAAACTGGAGCGGGCCCAAGGAGCCTTCGTCACCGATGCCGAAATCGAACGCCTCATCGACCACTGCGCCGCCCAAGCGAAGCCGCAGTTTGAAAAGGAAATCCAAGCCTCCATCAATGGCGAGGGCGACGACGAGGAAGACGACGTTTCCCAAGCCGACGAGGAACTCATCATGAAATGCATCGAGGTCGTCCGCCAGGAACAAAAGGCCAGCACTTCTCTCCTCCAACGCCGCCTCCGCCTTGGCTACACTCGCGCCGCGCGGATGGTCGATATTCTCGAGCAACGCGGGATCGTCGGCCCCGGCGAGGGAGCCAAGGCGCGGGAAGTCTTTCTCAAATAATCCGCCCCGCTTGTTGGAAAATGGCGGCTTCGGATATTTTCCGGTTGTCAAAGCCCAGCCCGCCGCTCTTACTGCCGGCCGCCCGCAAGGGCATTGCAGATCATGGCCCGATAGCTCAGTTGGTAGAGCAGTGGATTGAAAATTCACGTGTCGGCGGTTCAAATCCGTCTCGGGCCACTTCTTCTCCTTGCCGCCCCACCCGCTTTGTTCATGGCATCTGGAGTGGGTTGAAATCAGGGGGTGACAGAAAACCCGGCGGAAATGCGGCATCCGCCGTGGGAAATTTGGCAGTAAGCGTCCTAAATTCGACCCCCTATCCATCCGCCGCTGACCGGATATTCTCGCGGGCATGTCCAATTCCCATGCCACACGCCGAGGTCGCCTGACCTGCACTGACGTCCGTTTCGTCCAGGTCGAGTTCCCGCGCCAGATCCAGCCCCGCCTCATCATCGAATTCAGCGAAGGTCTTTCGATTCTGTTGGAGAACCAAGCTGCTCTACTTCGACG
>JAYVNM010000128.1:0-12651 GCA_043758445.1 Akkermansiaceae bacterium
GGCTCCAAACACTTCAATTCAAACTTTCTTATCCGTGATCATCCGTGAAATCCGTGGTCAATTATTTCTTTCTTCGAGTTCCTCTCCCTAATGGAGGCACCCTAGCGGTTGTAGCTGATGGCTTGGTGCAGGGTGTTAGGAAATACCCCGAGACGCTGGCCGATGGCGGGGACTTCCATGCCTTCATCGAGCAGGTGGGTGAAGACGGGAAAGTGTCCGTTGAAGTAATAGACCTGCCCGTCACGCTGCTCGAAAGCGAGTTCTGAGGTGAAGGCGGTGCTGCTGGCCGGGAATATGGGAAGCTGAATCTGCGGCATGGCGTTAGCCTGCACCTCGCCCGCAAAAAACGCCAGCATGGGTCATCGGGTTTCCTCGCCTATGCCCGCGAATCCACCGCTTTCATGGGTAGGTCAGGATGTCTGAGTCTATAATTCAGGGCTCTCATGAAGTGAGTCATTTGCGGGATTTATTCAAAGTTCCGCCAATAATGCAAATTTCCCAGCAATCTAAAAAGTGAATAATGGGATTTTAGCCGAAATTCGGCAATTTTCGATTGATTTTTAGTCGATGGTGCCGCATTTTTGACCCCCAACCCGAATTTTCATGAATAAAAATCAAATGGATGGCGCTCAAGCGCTGATTACGACTTTGGATGATCTCGGCATCGAATACATTTTCGGCTACTCCGGTGGTGCCGCGATTCCGATCTTCGATGCGCTTGAGACGGTCAAGACGAAGATGAAGTTTATCCTCGTCCGTCATGAGCAGGGCGCAGTCCACATGGCCGACGGCTATGCCCGCGCAACCGGACGGCCTGCCGCCGTGCTTGTGACATCCGGTCCGGGGGCGGGCAATACCGTGACCGGGCTGATGACCGCGATGATGGATTCTGTCCCGATGCTGGTTATCTGCGGCCAGACGGTGACGTGGATGCTCGGCAAGGATGCGTTCCAAGAGGCTGATATTTTCGGCATCACGATCCCGGTGGTGAAGCACAATTATCTGGTGAAAGATACTAACACCCTCCCGCGCATCGCCCGCGAGGCGTATTACATAGCGACGACAGGTCGGCCCGGCCCAGTCCTCATCGATGTGCCGAAGGACATTTCCCAAGGCCCATTTTCCGGTGAAATGAACCCGCCTTTCAACCTCCCCGGCTACGATCCCTCCACTGCCTTCAATATTTCAAACGATGCGGTGAAAAAGGCGGCGGACCTCATCGCCCGGGCCAAACGCCCAGTCATTCTCGCCGGCCAAGGCTGCATGATCGCTCGCGCCGACAAGGAACTCCTGCATCTGGCAGAAACCCTGAACTGCCCGGTCACCACGACTTTGTTAGGAAAAGGCGTTTTCCCAGAAACCCACCCGCTGTCGCTCGGGATGCTCGGAATGCACGGCACTGCTTATGCAAATAAGGCGATGGTCGAGTGTGATTTGCTCATCAACGTTGGCTCGCGATTCGATGACCGGATCATCGGTAATCCGAAGAAATTCTGCACCTCAGCCAGCATCATCCACATCGACATCGACCCTGCGGAAATGGGTAAAATGGTACAAGCGCATGTGGAAATCGTCGGCGACGCGAAGGCCGCATTGACTGAGATCAACGAAAAAGTCGGCCCCTTAGAAACCGCCGAGTGGATTGCCAAACTCGATGGCTATAAGAAAAAATTTCCGCTCAGTTATAAAAAACAAGGTGGCCTGCGGATGCAGCAAGTCATCGACGAGCTATATCAACTAACAGGCGGTAAAGCCATCGTCTCCACCGACGTCGGCCAGCACCAGATGTGGGCTGCCCAATTTTACAAGAACCATGAATCTTATCATTGGCTCTCCTCCGGCGGCGCAGGTACCATGGGCTTCGGCTTCCCGGCCGCCATCGGCGCCCAACTCGCATGTCCGGACAAGACGGTGATTTCCATTTCCGGCGACGGTGGATTTCAAATGACCTTGTTCGAACTCGCCACCGCGCAAATCCACAAACTGCCAATTAAAATCGTCGTTCTCAACAACCACTATCTCGGGATGGTTCGCCAATGGCAGGAATTGTTCTATGAAGACCGCACCTCGGGCGTGGACCTCATCGGCAACCCTGATTTCTGTAAACTCGCCGGGGCCTATGGCATCCCGTCCGTGCACATCAAGCGTCCGGCCGATGTCACCCGCATGTTAGAAAAAGCCCTTAAGTATAACGACGGCCCAATCCTCATTCATGCCGAGTGTGTGAAAACCGACAATGTATTCCCAATGATCCCTGCCGGGGCCGCGCTCGAAGATATGATTATCGAGGCACCAAAAACAAGGATGGCCAAACCCATCGGCTCCACATGATTCTGATAGTGGATCGGGGATTGGAGATCGGAGATCGGAGATGAAGAATCCTCTGATCCCTTTTCCCCCTCCATTTCCATATCATCTCCTATCCCCAATCTCCAATCTCCAATCTTCTATCTCCTATCTCCTATCTCCTATCTTCCATGCCCCAGTCCATCGTCACCACCGATACTCCCGTGCCCGCACCCGCGATTTCCCGTGGCCCCACCCACACGCTTTCCGTCCTCGTGAGCAACGAACCCGGCGTCCTGATGCGGATTTGCCAAGTCTTCTCGCGCCGCGGCTTTAATATCGATTCGCTAGTCGTGTCAGAGGGCCGGAACGTGAATTTCTCCCGCATGACCATCGGCATTTCCGGTGACCCACAGGGTCTCTCCCAAATCATCATGCAGGTCGGCAAACTCATCGACGTGATCCATTGTTCGGAACACGATAATGACGACGCAGTGGTAAAGGAGCTCATCATGGTGAAATTCCTCGCCAACGAGACCCAGCAGACCCAGGCGCTTCAGATCATCGAGCATTTCGGCGGAAAAACTGTCGATCTAACACCAACTTCGATGATCGCCCTCGTCTCTGGAAACTCCACGAAAATCGACGCCGCCATCAGCATGTTCTCGCAGTTTGAAATCATTGAGACTGTGAGGACTGGCAAGGTCGTCATGGCGCGTGGTGAACAGCCGACCTAATGACGGTCTCAGTCCAGCGGATTTCCGGTGTCCTGTCATCTCGCCGGGAGACTTGGGGGGCTTTCGATTGTGGATTGTATTCATAAATTTGATTGACGCCATCGATCCACATGAATAAATGCGCAGCGTATTTACCTTCTCTTGGTAGAAAAGGTGATTCAAGAAGAACAACCCCCAAACAATCGTTAAATCTATGAAAACTACCCAATACCATACTTCTGGCATCGCTCGTTCCGGTGCCTGTTTCGTCGCCGCCCTTTGCCTGGGTGTCGGTTCCGCACTCGCCGCTCCAAGTGTCACCCTGCCCCTCGGCGGCGTGGTCATCGCGAATGGCCTCAACCAATTCCGTAACAGCGGTGACGCGAGACTGGACGCCGCGACGAATTACACCTTCGCATTCTCGGGCAAATGCCATGGTGAGGGGACAAATTCGCTCATGTTGTCACTCGCCCCATCGTCCATTGGCTTCAGGGATTTTCTGAACAACTTAAAGCAAGGCAGCGGAGGATTCCTCCGTGGAACCCATGCGAATCCCACCGGGACGTTCCCGTTTACCGTGATCAACAAGCCATACTCGTACTCCACTACGACGCTTCTCGGTCCCGCCTCTTTCTCGGCAAAATTTGAAGCCGGAGTGCGTGGCGGCCCGCTCACTGGCACTACCCTGCGCGGTCAGGTCTATTACAATATCACCAACGTCAGCATCATGCCACCGCCTGGGTATAACAGCGGCAGGCTTGTGTTTGAACCCGGCGCGAAGCTGGTAATCACCGTAGCCCCTTGAGATTACGACTGCGGCTTCTGCCGCGAGGGCAAGCCATAAAACATTTGGCCTAGCCATGTCACCGTGTGGCATAGCTAGGCCAATTAGTTATCTGTCCTTGGCGCGTCCGTCACACGAGCGCTTGTAGCTTCGCCTTTAGCTGGTCCTTCGTGACGCTGGCACCGACGATCTGGTCCTTGACCTCACCGTTCTTGAAAAACAACAGCAAGGGAATGGATCTGACGTTGTATTTTACCGCCAGCTCGCGGGCATCATCCACATTGACCTTGCCTACCTTGGCCACGCCTTCCAACTCGGTAGCCACTTGGTCGATCAAGGGCCCAATCATTTTGCAAGGGCCGCACCATTCCGCCCAGAAGTCCACAAGGACGGGTTGTTCGGAGTCGATTACTTCAGATTCAAAATTCGCGTCGGTAAGTTTCAAGGCCATGCGTGGACCTTGGAACGGAAAGCCCGACACGTCAAGAGCCGCCCTGCGAATCGCAAGACGGCTCGTGTTTGAATTTTTCCGCTAGGTAGCCTATTGCGGCAGACCGCAGGCCATCATTGCATAGTAGAGGGCACCGGCGGCGAGCAGGATGTTGATAACGGGAAGGGCCATGATGTTTTTAAGTTCGATTGTTTATTCCAACAGCAGCGTCCAATCGCCTTTCTTCGGATTGTCTTCCGCACTGATCCAAGCGTTGGCGGTCATCAATTGGAAAACCAACACGGCCAAAGCTGCTGCAAAGCCCACTCCGGAAAGGACTTTCAAGAGCCCTTCGTTGCCACCTTCTTCCTCATCATCGTCGGCCTCCACTTTGAGCGTCGCCATCTGTGACGGAGATGAAAATGCGGTCCCTAAAGGCTTGGTCGGAGCTTGAAGCTGGACGGTGGCTTTCGGCAGTGCGATCGTCGGTGGCCCTGCGGCACCGGGCGGCTTCAGCGGAACCGTTGCCGCGCCCGGCGGCCTCATCGCCGTGGTCGCCGCATTGGATGGTGCCAGACGAATGGTCGGTGCCGGTGACATGGTCGGCGGACCTGCCGTACGCAGCGGAATAGTCGGAGCCGGTGCAGGCGGACGTGGCGGACCGCCGGCAGTCGATGGCGCACCCGGCACGGGTGGCCTAACAGGCGGAGCCATCGGCACCGTGGCCGAGGGAACTGCCGGAGGTGCATCCGCCGCCTTCAACGTGACCCGCACGGTTTCCTTTTTGAGCGGCACGCTCGAGGTCTGTTTCGTCAGGGGTACCGACGATGTCAGTTTATTGACGGACACGCTCGAAGTCTGCTTGTTGACGGGTACACTCGACGTCTGCTTGGACGGAGTGGGTGGTAGGTTTTCGTTTTCGCTCATGCGCTCAGAGGGGTTTAAGTTCCTTGGATGACTGAGTAAGACAAGTTGCCCGGCCTCTGTCAAACCTCCAACTAGGAAATTCTAAAATTAGCCATGACTCACTGATTATTAGATAGATGCATTCTGCCTGCTGCGGGACCGCCGGAAAATCCCCCATCCGCTGAGTTTTTTAATGCTCTTTCCCCCGTGCCGTGATTCCTATTTCCGCAGCAACCATGTCAGCCGAAAAGACCGCCATCACCCCGACCCGCGCCGAGGATTTCCCCGAGTGGTATCAGCAAGTCATCAAAGCCGCCGATCTCGCCGAGAACTCGGAAACTCGCGGCTGCATGGTCATCAAGCCGTGGGGCTACGGCATTTGGGAGCTCATCCAGCAGCAGCTCGACCGCCGATTCAAGGCGACCGGCCACCAGAACGCCTATTTCCCGCTGCTCATTCCGCTGTCCTATTTGGAAAAGGAAGCGGAACACGCCGAAGGCTTCGCCACCGAGTGCGCCGTGGTCACGCACCATCGCCTCGAAACGGTGAAGGACCCGGTCACCGGCAAAACCAAAATGATCCCCGCTGGCGAACTCGCCGAGCCCTACGTCATTCGCCCGACCTCGGAAACGATCATCGGTGCTGCCTTCGCCCGCTGGATCGAATCCTACCGCGATCTGCCCCTGCTCATCAACCAATGGGCGAACGTCATGCGCTGGGAAATGCGCCCGCGCCTGTTCCTCCGCACCGCCGAGTTCCTCTGGCAGGAAGGCCACACGGCCCATGAGACCCAGGAGGAAGCCATCGTCGAAACCCGGATGATCCACGGCCAATACGAGGAATTCCTCCACGACCACCTCGCCATTCCAGTCATTCCCGGTGAAAAAACCGAGAACGAGCGTTTTCCCGGAGCCGCCATGACCCTCACCGTCGAGGCGATGGTGCAGGACAAAAAAGCGATCCAAGCCGGCACTTCCCACTACCTCGGCCAGAATTTCTCTAAAGCCCAGAACATCTCTTTCACTGGCCGGGATGGCACGGTCCAACTTGCCCACACCACCTCATGGGGCGTTTCCACTCGCCTCATCGGCACGCTCATTATGGCGCACTCGGACGACGATGGCCTGATCCTGCCGCCGCGCGTTGCCACCCAACAGATCGTCATCCTGCCGATCACGCCCAAGGAGGACACGAAAAAAGCGGTGCTCGACGCCTGCCAAGCCCTTGCCGAAACTCTCCGCCACCAGATCTATCAGGGCGATCCACTCCGCGTCCATGTCGATACCCGCGACCTCAGCGGCGGCGTGAAAAAATGGGACTGGATCAAAAAAGGCGTGCCCATCCGCATCGAGATCGGCCCGCGCGACATCGAGACCCGCAAGGTCTGCGTCCAACGGCGCGACCAACCCGTTGCCGAAAAGCAATTCGCCGAAAAGGACGAGTTCATCCAACGCGCCAAGGATATCCTCGCGGAAATCCACGACACCCTGCTCGCCCGCGCCACCGCCTTCCGCGATGCCAACATCACCCGTTGCGACGACCTCGCCGCCTTTCACGCCCACTGGGCCACCGAAAATCCCGGCTGGCTCCACACCCCCTGGGCCGGCACCTGCGAGCAAGAGGAGGAACTCTCCAAGCAGCACAAAATCACCATCCGCTGCCTGCCCTTGGATAGCGTGAACCTCCCCGCCACCACTGGTCACTGTTTCCTAACCGGCCAAGCAACCCGCACCCACGCACTCTGGGGGCGGAGCTATTGAAGCGCTTGAGCGGGGAAGGCCGGGCCGCCGCCCATGTCATCGTCACGTCTGCGGATCAAGCGCATAATCAGTCGCGAGCCGCCGCCTGCCGCTTAAGGCGCGGCGGAGATGGACTCGGCTTTGGCAGCAGTGGCGAGGACGACCTCGCGGATGTTGCTGCCCTTGCGATTGCTCCACCAGAGGACCACCGGGGAGGCGATGAAGATCGAGGAGAAGGTGCCGATGATGATGCCGATGAAGATGATCTCACCGAAGTCGCGCAGGGCGGAACCGCCACCCATGAAGGCGAGGATGGCAACGCTGATGAGGGTGGCTCCAGAAGTCAGGATGGTCCGAGAGAGGGTGGCGTTGACGGCCTCGTTCATGATCTTTTCCACCGAGTCGGTCCGATAGAGCAGCATTTCGCGTATGCGGTCGAAGACGATGATGGTGTCGCTGATGGAATAGCCGGCGATAGTGAGCACCGCGCCGACGTGGATCAACGAGAGCTCACGGCCCATGAGGACGACGATGCCGACGCAGATGATGATGTCGTGGAAAATGGCGACGAAACCGCCGAGGGCGAAAGAGAACTCGAAGCGGAAAGTCAGATAGATCACGATGCCTAACAACCCGAGCGCGATGGCGATGAGCGATTGATTGAGTGAGGTGCCGCCGATGAGGGCAGAGACCTCGTCCTGGCTGGCGTCGATGACATAGCCCTTGCCATCGGGTTTTTTCTTACCGAGCGCGGGGATGGATTCGCGGAGTTTGGTGACGATCTGGGTGGTATCGGTGACGCCCTTTTTCGCGTCGTCGCTGGCGCAGCGGATGGTGATCAGAGTGCCGGTGGCGAGGTTGTATTCCTGCTGCGGGTAGGCGGCTTTGGAGAGCTTGATGCCATCGATGACCTTCTGCACCTCGTCGAGCGGGATTTTGGTTTCCTTGCCGAGTTGGAATTTGATCAGCGTACCGCCGGTAAAGTCGATGCCGAAGGCGCGCTCACCACGGTAGGCGAAGGCTCCGAGCGACAGGAAGATCGTCGCGATCGCGAGACCGATGCAGAGGCGGCGCTTGCCCATGAAATCGTAGTGGGCAGACTTGATGAGGTGAAGGAAACTGAGTTTTTTGAATACGCCTAGATCCATGCCCCAGCGGAAAATGACGCGGGTGACGAGGATGGCGGAAAATAGCGAAGCGGTGACGCCGATGATGAGGGTGATGGCGAAGCCTTGAACCGCGCTGCCGCCGAAATAGTAGAGGATGAAGGCGGTGATGAGCGAGGTGACGTGGGAGTCGAAAATAGCGGTGAAGGCCTTGTCGTAGGCGGCTTCGAGGGCTTGTTTGAGAGTTTTCCCGTGTTCGATTTCCTCGCGCAGGCGTTCGTAGATCAGCACGTTCGCATCCACCGCCATGCCGATGGTGAGCACCATGCCAGCGATGCCGGGCAGGGAGAAGGTGAAGCTGAACATCGACATGATGCCGAAGAGCATGATGGTGTTGACGATGAGGCCGACGATGGCGATGAAGCCGGAAACGCGGTAATAAAGCAGCACAAACAGGAAGGTCATGGCAAGCGAGAGCACGCCAGCGACCAGACCTTGCGTGACGACGGAGGCACCGAGGGTGGGAGATACCTTGCGCATTTCATCGACGACCAGCGCGTTTTCCAGCGGGTTCATCAGCGAGTTCGCGAGTTTTTGGGGTTCACCCGGATCGCGGAGTCCCTCGACGATGAACTGCTTGCCCAGCGGAACCTTGTTCACGCGCGGTGCGCTGATCACCTCGCCGTCGAGGACGATGGCGATCCGGTCAATCCCTTCACGCATGTTCTGGGTGAGGGCGATCATCTTATCAGTGCCGGCCCCGTTGAGGGTGATGTCCACGGCGTCATTCTGCTGTTGGGAAGGATGGGCGATGGCGATGTCCGAGCCACCGAGCGCGGCCCGGCGGTTGAGCAGGATCGGCCGCTGAGTTTCCTTGCCGTCCTGATCCTTGGTTTTATGAATGAAGGCTTGGTAGCCGGGGACGATCTCGGTGTGGGCGGCGACGCGCTCAGCGAGCGACTTGCGGTCCGCTCCGACTTCATCATTGCGTGGGCTAACCTCGCGGAGTTCGAGCTTTGCGACTTTTTGCAGAATGGCACGGATGCGGTCGGACTCCTCGGGTTCGACGCCGGGCATTTGCAGGATGATGCCGTTGGTGCCTTGGCGGGCGATGATAGCCTCGGTGCCAGCGGGACCGAGGCGTTTCCTGATGACCTCGATCGCCTTTTCCACTTGGGACGGGGTGATCGGCATTTCAACGCCATCCGTATCGACGCGGGGCTGGATGTGCAGCGTGAATGAGGAGCCACCAACGATATCGATGCCGCCCTTGAAGCGCTCCCCGGGAGGATATGAGGCGGTGAGGCAGAGCGCGCAGATGCCAATGGTGAGCACGGTGCCGACGTTGCGTTTCTTGCGCTCGATCTCGGTGGCGAAATACCAGAAAAATAAACCCATCAGGAGCAGTCCCGTGAGGAAGAGGATCAGTGGATCTTCGTAGAAAGCAGTGGCGGCAAGCATGGTGGGTATGGCGAATTTTTACTCCTAGTGAGGGACGGCTAAGTTGGGAAAATGAGCTTATTTGGTGACTAGGCTGTCTTTTTTCAGGACGGTGGCGACTGAGGATTTGTCAAACTCCAGCATGGTCCCCTCGGCAACCTTGAGCACGACGGTATGGTCCTTCACATTGTGGACGATGGCGTGGATGCCGGATGAGGTGATTACCTTGTCGCCAGACTGGAGCGCGGCGACGCGGGCGGCTTGTTCCTTGCGCTGTATCTGCTGCGGGCGGATCAGGAGGAAATAGAATATCACGATCATCACCAGCGGGAAGATCATGCCGCTACCAAAAATGTTAGAGGCGTCGGCAGCAAGGATGGAGTTGGGGGTAAATGCGAGGATGGAGGTCATGGTGATGCGGATCGGGTGTAGCGCTGGACGAAGGAATTTTGATAGGCGGGGAAGTTCCCCGCGCTGATGGCTTCCCGCGCTCCGGCGACGAGGGAGAGGTAGAAATGCAGAGTGTGGAAGGAAAGCAACCGCAAACCTAGGATTTCGCCCGCGCGGAAAAGGTGGCGCAAGTAAGCACGGGAAAATCCGGCGACGTGCGGATGGGCGCTTTCGCAAACCGGTCGTGGGTCTTTGGCGTGGATGAGGTTCTTGATATTGATCGGCCCATCCAGCGTGAAGGCCATGCCGTGGCGAGCGATGCGGGTGGGCATCACGCAGTCGAACATGTCCACGCCGCGCGCGATCATTTCGAGAATCTGCGGCGGCGTACCCAGACCCATCGCATAGCGCGGTTTGTCATGAGGTAAAAACGGCACCACATTGTCGATGGCGCGAAACATTTCATGCTCCGGCTCGCCCACGGAAACCCCGCCGATCGCGTAGCCGTCGAAGTCGAGCGCGACCAGTTCCCGCGCCGATTGCTCGCGGAGATCGGCGAAGACCGAGCCTTGGACGATGCCGAAATGTTGCTGGCTGCCCGTGCCGGAGCGGGGTTGGTTTTCGCCCGCCCAGTCCTTGCAGCGCTTGGCCCAGCGGCTGGTGAGAGCCAGCGACTTCGCCGCATACGCCTCATCGCAGGGGTAGGGCGGGCATTCGTCGAAGAGCATGGCGATGTCCGAGCCGAGGGCGGCCTGGATTTCCATGCTGAGCTCGGGGGTGAGCAGCATTTTTGAGCCGTCGAGGTGGTTTTGAAAGCGGACGCCCTCCTCAGTGATTTTTCGCAATTTCGCCAGCGACCAGACTTGGAATCCACCGGAATCCGTGAGCATGGGTTTGCGCCAGGTGGTGAAATCGTGCAGGCCCCCGAGTTCGCGGATCAGCTCGTGGCCGGGCCGCAACCAGAGATGATAGGTATTTCCCAAAATTATCTGCGCGCCAAGCAGCTCAAGTTCCGCCGGATGCAGGGTCTTGACCGTGCCCTGCGTGCCAACCGGCATGAAAATCGGCGTTTCCACCGTGCCATGAGGTAAAGCCAAACGGCCGCAGCGGGCGGCGGTCGTGGGATCGGTGGCAAGGACGGAAAATGACACGGGCGGGAGGCGGGAAATAGGCTAGAACCCATGCCCGGCCAAGCTCAATCATGTCGCGGCTCAACAGAACCGCCGCTCTAGCAGGCGGGCGGCCAAGGATCCGGCGTTCAGGCTTCTTTTACCGGAATGATGCGGCTCGCCAACACCATCGCCAACAAGGCCAGCAACGGCGAAACGAGCAGACCGAGCGTAGTGCCGCAAATCAGATTCAGCGTGACGTTGGGGCTGATGGGGCTTTCCGCAATCACCGGTTCTTCATGAATCACGACACTATCGTTAGTCATTTTCAAGCGGAGGGTCCCACTAATCTGCTTCAATCTCATGGTCTGGAGCAACTGCTGGTCCGCCTCAGGCGCACCTGCAAAACCCTCGTCACGGATGAGCTGGGTCGCATCGACCTGCAAAAAGTTGAACTTTTTTAGAAACATCCTGACTCTCGCGGAGTTATTTTATCCGAGCCGTGAAATTTTCCCGAATAATTTCTACTGGCGAAACTGCCGACCAAGAATAATTTGCCCGCGAATCTAAACCCCAAAAATCAAACCAACACTACCAATATGAAACTGATCCTCACCGCGCTCTGCGCCTCATTCATGGTTCTCCCAACCTTCGCCGCCGAGTGCGAAAAGGGAAAATGCGACAAAGATAAAGCGAAAAAAGAAGAAGGCACCATCGCCAAGTGCGGCAAGTGCGAGAAAGATGGAGACAAGGACAAGAAGGAAGGCGAAGAGAAAAAAGAAGGCACGATCGCCAAGTGCGGCAAGTGCGAGAAAAAAGATGGCGAAGAGAAGAAAGAAGAAGGTACGCTCGCCTGAATTTCCCCAATCAAGATTTCACCAAGCCGCTGGCACTCATCCGGCGGCTTTTTCGTGCTGCGGATTTGAAACCACGCAGTTCCTCCTCTTTAAAGGCAGCAATGCCGGCCTCATCATCACCCCCGGCGCAGGCCCTATCGCCTACAACCGCCTCGCCCTCACCGTCGCGGGCGACGCCCCGGAGCGCGACCCGGCCAGCTACGCCATCTACGGCTCCACCACCGCGCTCGCTACGAGTGGAAACATCCCCATCAGCGGCCTCACCCTCATCCAGCAGGGCACGCTCGCCCTCACGGGTGTGCGGAACAACGGCACCACCGTCGCTGGCCCTGCCCTGGTGCAGTTTAATAACCCCACCGACTACGCCAGCTACCTCGTCGTTTCCCCCACGGTAAAAAACGTCCCCGCCAGCAGCATCACCCAAATCGCCGAGGTCAAGCTCTCCCAGGGCCCCGCCACCGTGCCGAATCAAGTAGCCGTGGGCAAAGCCCGTGGCGGTCAACTTACCAATGGATTCTGGTTCAGTGGCACCATCCGCCAGTCTGGTGACGCGGAGGGCAACAACTGGCCTGCTGGCGAATCTCCCGACCACGCGCTCGATGGCAGCACCGGCAGCAAGTATCTGCATTTCCAGAAAACCAATGCCGCGCTGGCGGTCCAGCCGGAAGCAGGCCCAGCCGTCATCAACCGCCTCCTCCGCTGACGGCACGAAGCTCGCGGCGGTGGTGCAGAACGGTCAAATCTACACCTCCACCGACTCCGGGGCTACCTGGACGGCTCGGGAATCAAATCGGAACCCTGTCGTCTAACATTCTAGAGATAGGCCAGCATGAGGGGGCGGAGTTGTTCGATGGCTTGCCTGTAGCAGGTCGGGCGCGTGAGGCTTAC
>JAYVNM010000129.1:0-12621 GCA_043758445.1 Akkermansiaceae bacterium
CCTCGCGGAGCACCGGGGCGCGGTGCTCGCGATCACGTTTATTTTCACCCGCTGCCCGCTGCCGGATTTCTGCCCGCGCATGAACTTACATTTTGCCACCGCACGGGCGCAGCTCGCGGGGGAAAAATACCGGTTTCTTTCCGTGACGATCGATCCTGCGCACGACACGCCGGAGCGGCTGGCGGAATTCGCGCGCCCGATCCGCGGCGAGTCCTCGCACTGGGAATTTGCCACCGGCGAGGTGGCGGAGATTCACCGGCTCATGACTTTCGCCGGCTTGGAAACGAAGGGTGAGGGCGCGGGCCTCAGCCACAATCTGCGCACCCTCGTGGTGGATGCGGACGGGAAGATCGCGCGGGTCTTTGTCGGGAATGACTGGCAGCCCGCGGAACTGGTCGCGGCGATGAAAGCCGCGGCGAATTACTGACGGCGGCGGCGCGAAAGCACCGAGCCGCACAGAAGCAGCGCACCACCCGCCACCAGCGCGACGGTGCCGGGCTCCGGCACGACGGTGAAAGCGGTGCCGTTGTTTTTCGTCACCGTGGCCGGGATGGCGCTGAGCGCGTAGTCGGCCGCGTTGTTCGTGCTCAGGGCCGCGGCGCTTCCGCTGAAAAGAACCCCCTGGCGCGAAGAGGTCGGGAGTGCGCTCGCGAAGGACGGGCCGAAATTTCCGTCGGCATCATTCGTCGTGCTCCCGGTGTGGCTGCCAGTGTAGCCTGCGCCACCCCACGCGAGCGACCAGTAGATCGTGCCCGGTGTCGCCACCGATCCCAAGTCGTCTTCAAAGGTCAGCCGACCCGCGGCCAGGTAGCTGGCGGGGATCGGCGCCCCGAGGGTAAAATCCGGCGTGTAGCTTCCTCCCATCAGCGTGTTGAAAGCGGAAGTCGAGAGGAGCACGCGGTCACCCAAATTCCCGCTCGCGACATTCCCCGCTATATTCAGCACCAGCACGCGGTTCAACCCGGCCGCATCCGCCGCCCAGAGACTCGAGGCGGCGACACCATTTTGTCCACCAGTGCGCAGCCGCAACTGGATGGCTTGCGCCGCGGTGTTGCCATCCACCCCGCCGATGACCTCCTCGATCTGCATGATGTGGAAACCTGCGTCGGCTCGTGGAGCGAGAACCGAGACGATGGAGACCGCGAGAACGAGACTGAATGTTCTGAGCGACATAAGGGTTGGCGAGGATTGCAAGCGCCACAGGCATTGCAATCACAAACCCTGCAACAAACACCGCCTCGCACTGGCGCAAGCCGCTGGCTCCCGCTATGGCTCGCGGCGATGAATTCACCCGCGCCCATGGATAGTCCCGACGTCAGCGGAACGTTGCTGTCCGCAGCCGCGGTCGCGGTGCCGGTGAGCCTGCTTTGGGATTTTTCCTGGGAATCCACCGTCGGCGTGGATCAGATCTGGGGCGCACCGCATGTCGCGACCTACGCCGCGGTCGCGTTGGCCGCCATCGCCGCCATCGCGCTGGTGTGCAAAAATTCGCGCCGTGAAATCGGCGCGTGGATCGTCCTGTGGGGCGCGCTCGCGTTTGTCACGGCGTTCGTTTTCGATCGGTGGTGGCAGGCGGGCTACGGGCTCGCGGCGGGCATCTGGCATCCGCCGCAACTGGTGAAGGCCGTCGCGTTTTTTGCCATCGTCTGCGGAGCATGGTGGCGACCGTCGCCGCGGAGCGCGGGGCCGGTGCTCGCGATGATCGCCGTCGTCACGCTCGCCACGAATTTTGCGAATCTCCAGCACGGCGCCGCGTTCTTCCAAATCGCCTGCGCGACGTATCCGGCGGTGCTCGTCGCCGCGGCGGTCGCGGGCGGCGGACGCTTCCCGGCGACGCGCGCCGCGCTCGTCTGCATGGCGCTGCAGGTGGCATTGGTGTGGGTTCTGCCGCTCGTGAAAGGCTCGCCTGAAGGCGGACCTGTTTACCATCCGCGCACCACGCTCCTCCCGCCGCCATTTCCGCTGCTGCTCGTCGCACCCGCGCTCGCGCTCGACTGGATGATGCGCGCACGCCGCAACGGATGGATGGCCGCCATCGAGGGTGGCCTCGCATTTTTCGTGATCTTCGCGGCCGTGCAGTGGCCGTTCGCCTCGTTCCTTCTCACTCCTTCGGCGGACAACTCGTTCTTCGCCGGCGGCGGACGGCACTGGCCCTTTTTCATGCCGCTGACCGCGGAGATGCACACCAGCTTCTGGCCCGGCACGCCGTTCGATTTGCAAAACTCCGCCATCGCCCTCGCGCTCTCGTGCATCTCCGTGCGACTCGGACTGTGGCTCGGCGCGTGGATTCCGCGGATGGGAAACCACGAAGGGACACGAAGGGGCACGAATGAAGCGCGATGAGTTTGATGACCGCGCTTGGCATCATTCACCTCCGCGTGATTGTCCGGGGGCTGTCCATTTTTCCCGACTTTTTTATTCGTGCCGATTCGTGTCCATTCGTGGTTTCCATCCGCTGCCGTTTTTAAGATGAACGCGCTGCGTGTCATCCTCATCTCGCTGCTGCTCGCGGGCCATGCATCGGCGCATGTCGGCAGCCCGAATGTTTTTTTCGACGGCAAAGCCGGGCCGCACGCGGTGCGTGTCGTCATCCGCCCGCCCGCTGCATTGCCCGGCCTCGCGCAGGTGGATGTGCGCACGGAAGGCGGCGCGGCAGTGAGCGCCGTCAGCGTGCGCGCCATTTCCCTCGTGAGCGGCGTGGACGCCGCGCCGCCCGCGGTGAACGCGCCGCCGGTCGCGGGTGATGCCCAACTTTTCTCGGCCAGCGTGTGGCTGCTGCACCGGGGCAATTACGCGATGCACATCGCGCTCGACGGCCCCGGCGGCTCTGGCGAAGTCCGCATCCCGCTGCAAGCCGCCGCACTCACCAAGCCCGAGATGCCGCCGAGCCTCGGCATGTTGCTCGGCGCTCTCGGCGTGATTCTTTGCATCGCTGCCGTCGCCATCGCCGGCCTCGCCGCGACGGCCCACCGCGTGCGCGTGATGGCCATCGCCGCCGGGCTCCTCGCCACTGCCGTCGGCGGCGGCGCGCTGCGCTGGCGCAAAATGGATGCGGACTTCCGCAACAACGCCCTGGCAAAACCGCGGCCCATCGAAGCGGGCGTGCGCACCGATGGCGACCGGCATTTCCTCACGCTCACGCCCGCCGAGGCCACCTCCTCGTGGCACACGCTCGTCACGGACCACGGCAAGCTGATGCACCTTTTCCTCATCGAGGAAAACAGCGGACGCGTCTTTGCCCATCTGCATCCCGTGCGGCGCGAGCGCAGACTTTTCGAGGGCGTGCTCCCACCGCTGCCACCCGGCAGCTATGCGCTCTACGGCGAGGTCACCCATGAAAATGGCGCGAGCGACACGCTCACCGGGCGCGTGACCTTGCCCGCGCCGATCGGCACCGCACCGCAAGCGACATGGAGCATGGCCAACGAAGCGTGGTGCCAGTCGCCGCCCGCCAACCTCGGAAACTCCGCCGCACCCGGCGCGCTCGATGCCGACGATTCCTGGCACGCCGGCCCCGCCTCGCCGACGCGCCGCGCCACGCTCATGGGCGGAGGGCATGTCGTCCTCCTCACGCCCGGCGAGTTCGTCGCGAACCGCGAAACTTCACTGCGCTTCGCCGTGCTGTCTCCGACTGGCGAAGCGGCCACGCTGCAAACCTACCTGGGCATGGCCGGCCACTGCGTCCTGCGCCGGAGCGATGCCTCGGTCTTCACCCATCTGCACCCGAATGGCAGCATCTCGATGGCCGCGCAGCAGCTCATCTCCCCGCGCGAAAACTCCGGCACTGCGCCCGCCGCGCCGTCACACGAAATCACCTTCCCCTACGCCTTCCCCCAGCCCGGCGAATACCGCGTGTGGGTGCAGGTGCGCACACCGGGCGGCGTGCTCACCGGCGCATTCGACGTGCGGGTGAAGTAGGAAGCGTGACCATTGGTTTTGAAAAAAATATACTCCCTCACACCCATGACACTTTCCCTCCGCCTCACACTCACCGCGATTTTTTTCCTCGCCCGCATCATGCACGCGGAAGCACCGCCATCGTCCTTCGCCTACATCCTGCAGGCCGATGCGTTCGCAAAGACCAAGCCGCAGGCTGTGGAGCGCCTCGCCGCGTGCGGGCGCGACTGGATCGTGCTCGATGCGCAATTCAGCAGCGACACGCCGTGGACTCGTGCCGACCTCGACTCGATCCGGAGCGGACTCGCGGGACGCAAAGTGATCGCCTACATTTCCATCGGCGAAGCCGAGGACTACCGCCCCTACTGGCGCAAGGAGTGGGGCCGCAAAGGCAACCTCACCGCCGCCGCACCCGCGTGGCTCGGCGCGGAGAACCCCGAGTGGAAGGGCAACTACCGCGTGCGCTACTGGAACGCCGAGTGGCAGACGATCATGCTCGCCGCCGTGAACGACACGATGGAGCGCGGTTTCGACGGCGTGTATCTCGACATCGTGGATGGCTTCGAGTTTTTCGAGCAGAACGGCAACCAATTCATCGACAACCGGATCAACTCCGAGACCGGACAAAGCTACCGGCGCGACATGGTGGACTGGGTGAAAACCATCGCCACCCGTGTAAGAATGAACCACCGCGCTGCCTTGGTCATCCCGCAAAATGGCGTGCAGCTTCTCGCACAGGCGGATTTCCTGGCAACTGTTAGTGCCGTGGGAGTAGAGGATCTTTTCACCAACGGTAACACATTGCAGCCGAAGGCGGACACGAACTACACCTTGAGCTTTTTGAAAAAAATCACCGCAGTGAATAAGCCCGTTTTACTCATCGAGTATGCGACATTGGCGGCCCGAAAAAATCTAGTGAAACAGCAGGCCCGCAACCACGGCTTTGCGTGGCTACTAACGGATCGGAATCTGAAGACGCTGGGAGTGTCAGTGCCGTAGCGGCGGTATTCAACCGTTCATTTCACATGCCGCAGCATCCATTCCGCGATGTCGGCGTAGATGGGGTAGGGGGTGACGAGGATGTTGTCGTGACCGGCAGCGGGAATTTCTATCCACCTTTTGGGAGTGGCGGCGGGCAGTGCGGCGAAGAGACGTTTGCCGCATTCGAGCGGTGCCACCGGGTCGGCGGAGCCGTGGGCGATCAGGGTTGGGATATGGATGTTAGATGCATGTAGGTGTGGCTGGATGTCCGCGAGGTGGATGCCGGATTTCCAAAGATAGACGACATCGGTGGCCTTCGCCCACAGCGGTCCGAGCGTGGAGCCGAGGTGGCTGGAGGCTTGGCCTTCGATCACTTTCGGGAAGGAATCGAAGCTGGAAATAACTACCAGCGCTATCCACGGCGCGTCTGGTAGATCGGCGGCATGGACGGAAACCGAGCCACCCATCGACAAGCCTAACAAACCAGCGGGTTGCGGATCGAATGCGAAATGTTTGGCGGCTTCATCGAGCACCCGTGCGGGCAATGACTGCTTCCTGAGCACCTAGTCGAGGATTTGCGCGAGGACGTAGGGGAGGATGCCGCCGGCGCGGTAGTAGTCTTTTTCCACCGGGGTATCGATGCGGACGATGACGGGGACATCGAATGAAGCGCCATCGGTGGGATGCACCTTGAGGTTGGCGATCTGCATGGGCTTGAGGTCGTTGTCGATGCCGGTTAGGTCGAAGGTGGCGTCGCCTAGGTATTTGATTTTGTTGTAGTCTTCCTTGTTGACGAAGTTGCAGGGGAGTACGCCCATGCCGACGAGGTTTGAGCGGTGGATGCGCTCGAAGGACTTGGTGATGACGGCTTTCACTCCTAGCAGGTTGGTCCCTTTGGCGGCCCAGTCGCGGCTACTACCCATGCCGTAGTCTTCGCCGCCAATGATGATGGTGGGGACGGCGTCGTCCTGATAGATGGCAGCGGCGTCGTAGATGGCAAGCGAGGCGGAATGGCCGTTAGCAAGTGCTTGGCCGGAGATGGTGCCGTTTTCGAGTTCATGGCTCTCGGCCATGAGGTGGTCCTTCGGTGGAATAGAGGATGGGTAATAGCGAGTTACTCCGCCTTCAATTCCGGGGACCATGAGGTTCTTGATGCGGACGTTTGCAAAGGTGCCGCGGGTCATGACGCGGTCATTGCCACGGCGGGAGCCATAGGAGTTGAAGTCGGTGAAGGTGACGCCTTTCTCGGTAAGGTAGCGACCGGCGGGGCTGTCCATCTTGATGGCTCCGGCGGGGGATATGTGGTCGGTGGTGACGGAGTCGCCGAAGATGCCGAGCGGGCGTGCGCCCTTGATTTCCACGATGTCGCGCGGGGTAGGGGTGAAGCCGTCGAAGAAGGGCGGTTCCTGGATGTAGGTGGAGTCGCGGTCCCACTCATAGACGTTGCCGGTGGAGGATTTGATTTCGTTCCACTTCGGGTTCTGGGTGGAGAAACCGGTATAGAGTTTTTGGAAAACATCTGGGCGGAGCGAGGAGTTCATGGCTTCCTCGATCTCGGCGGAGCTTGGCCATATATCGGCAAGGAAGACCGCGTGGCCGTCGGTGCCGTAGCCAAGTGGCTCGGTTTCCATGTCGATATCGACCGTGCCAGCGATGGCGAAGGCGACGACGAGCGGTGGCGACATGAGGAAATTCGCCTTAATGGACTGATGGACGCGGGCCTCGAAGTTGCGGTTTCCAGAAAGGACGGAGGCGGCGATGATGTCCTCGGATTTCACCACGTCTTCAATGCCGATATCAAGTGGGCCGGAGTTGCCGATGCACGTGGTGCAGCCGTAGCCGACGGTCTGGAAACCGAGAGTGTCGAGTTCGGCTTGAAGGCCGGTTTTATTGAGGTAATCTGTGACAACGCGGGAGCCTGGCCCCAGCGAGGTTTTCACGGATGGCTTCACGGTGAGGCCCTTGGCATTGGCCTTTTGCGCGAGCAGACCGGCGGCGAGCATGACGCTCGGGTTGCTGGTATTGGTGCAACTGGTGATGGCGGCGATGAGAACGGAGCCGTGGGTGATGGTGTCTTTGATGCCACCCTTGCTATCGACGGTGACTTCCCAGAGCGGGTAGGAAAGTTCGTCGTTAGTTTCGGTGATCACGCCGACTTTCGCACCGAAGGCACTGGCGATATCAGAAACCTGATCCGGCACACTGTCGAGCGATGGCGGAAGATCGAGTGGTTCACCGGAACCGGGAAGGGGGTGCTTGTTGTAACCGTCGGGCGCGGGGCCTGTTAGGAGCGACGCCCACTTGCCTTTGAGTGATTCGATTTCAATGCGATCCTGCGGACGCTTTGGTCCGGCGATGCCGGGTTTCACGGTGGATAGATCGAGTTCGACGATCTCGGAAAATTCGAGGGCATCCTTGGCAGTCGGGATGCCCCAAAGGCCTTGGGCTTTGTAGTAATTTTCCACAGTGATGCAAAGTTCTGGCGAGCGGCCCGTGCCAGCTAGGTAGCCGGTGGTGATTTCGTCGATGCCGAAGAAGCCCATGGTCGCGCCGTATTCGGGGGCCATGTTAGCGATGGTGGCGCGGTCGGGGAGGCTGAGGGCTCGCGCGCCGGGGCCGTAGAACTCGACGAATTTTCCGACGACCTTGGTTTTGCGGAGAACTTCGGTGACTAGCAGCACGAGGTCGGTGGCGGTGACACCAGTGTTGAGCGTGCCGGTTAGATAGACGCCGACGACTTCGGGGACAAGGAAGGTGACGGGCTGGCCTAACATGCCGGCCTCGGCCTCGATGCCGCCCACGCCCCAGCCGACGACGCCAAGGCCGTTGATCATGGTGGTGTGGGAATCGGTGCCGACGAGGGTGTCTGGATAATAAACGCCGTTTTTATCGAGCACGCATTTCGCTAGGTATTCCAAATTTACCTGGTGGACGATGCCGATGCCGGGAGGGACGACCTTGAAGGTGTCGAAGGCTTGTTCGCCCCATTTCAGGAACTCGTAGCGCTCGCGGTTGCGATGAAATTCAAGGTCGAGATTTTTTTCTAACGATGTGCCGGTTCCCGCGTAATCGACTTGGACGGAGTGGTCCACCACGAGATCGACGGGAACTAACGGCTCAATCATTTTCGCATCCAGACCCATGCCAGCGACGGCGGAGCGCATGGCGGCGAGATCGACTAACAGCGGGACGCCGGTGAAATCCTGAAGCACGATGCGGGCGACGACGAACGGGATTTCATAATCGCCGGGAGCCTTGGCGTTGTAGTTGGCGAGGTTGGTGATGTCCTTTTCCGAGACCTTGAGGCCGTCGTTGTTGCGGAGGAGCGATTCGAGAACGATGCGGATCGAAACCGGGAGTTTGCTGAGATCCGGGAAACCTTGTTCGGCGAGGGCGGGGAGCGAATAGAATTTCCCTTCGGCTCCAGAGCCGGTGGTGAAGGTGCGGAGTGTGTTCATGTGCGGATCGTTGTGAAAAATGGACGGGTTGTTTGTGGCCGTCGCTGGGCGTGGGGCGGAGGTTTAGGGATGAAGGGGGATTTGTCAAAATCGTTCACCTGCCGAGTGCGGGTTGATTTCGAGGGTTGAGTTGGTCAGAGGGGTGGGGGTAGTGTCTTGTCATGCGAACGGCATGGATCGGAATTATGGCGCTGCTGGGCACTTGTTGGGTGGTTTCATGCGCTGGGATCGGCTCTGCGCCGAAGCCGGGCGACATGGAAGCAGGCGGCGAGCCAGCGGAGGGAGGAATTAAGGAAGTGCCGAACCCCAGCGCCGCGATGGCGAAAAAAAGCGGGAAAGCTCTCGACCAGATTCAACGTGGGCACGAAGTTTACATGCTGCACTGCGGAGAATGTCACCTTTATAAGCTGCCGCAGGACTTGGACATTGATGAGTGGCAGACGGCCGTGCCGAAAATGATCGGCCATGCGGGCTTGGAAAAATCCGATGAAAAGGCCGTGCTCGACTACGTGGTGGCGGTGAAAATCGAGCGTGGCGATCCATGATAGCGGGCGGCGAACTGCTCGCGTTTGCCGGAGTGATGGCGCTGGGGCAGTTCAGCCCGGGTCCGGACATGATCTTGCTGACGCGGACTTCCTTGAAGAGCGGCGCGCGGGCTGGAGTGGAAATGGCATTGGGCATCGCATGCGGCCTGGCCGTTCATGCGACGCTAGCGGTGGGCGGACTGGCGCTGGCTTTTGATCGGCTGCCGGTCTTGCGCAAAATGATGGGCTGGGCGGCGGCGGGGTATTTGCTGTGGCTGGCTTACCGGATTTTGAGCGAGGTGTTTATCGTTTGGTATTCCGGCGGCAGGACGGAGGGTGGTGGAGAAATTTCCGCTAGACGACCATTCCTTCGCGGGCTTTTTTGCAATCTGCTAAATCCGAAGGCTGCCCTCTTTCTCGCGGCGATGAGTGCGCCATTTTTGCGAGGAGAAAGGCCGGATGGCTGGGCGCTTGCGATCTGGTGCATCATCGTCGGGCAGGGCTGCGTGCTGTGGTCATTGTGGGCCTGCCTGTTACAATGGCAGCCGCTGAGGCTAGGTTACGAACGCGCAGTGAATTGGCTCGACCTCGCGTTCGCGCTGGTTCTAGCAGCGTTGGCGGTGCGGCTGATCATTGCCTAACAAAAATGCCCCGCTGAGTCGCGGGGCCTTAGAGTGGCGGTGGTAACCGAGGATGGATCAGTTGTATTTCGGTGCCTTGTGTTGGTTGAAATAGCCGTCCGTGATGTACATCGAGCCGTCGTAGTCAGGCAGCGGGCCGGCATCGGGCGGCAGTGGGATATTGCCGTAGGTCGCGTCTTCCGGTTGGGAGTAGGCGATATTCACGGGGGTGCCGATTTTCACGAGGCGAAAGAATTTTGGCGCGAGATTTTCATGCATCCGGATGCAACCGTGGCTGCAAGGTTGGTGTTTGAGCCAGCCGGCGTGGAAGCCGTAGTCGGCCTTGAATTCGCACCAGTATGGCATCGGCGTGCCCTTGAACGACCAGCCGGAGGGCTTTTTGCTGAGCATGGTCTTGGTGACGCTGCTGCCGTTGTAGGCGTAGCCGTGGGTGTTGGCGCGTTTTTTTTCCTCCTTGCTGTAAATAGTGAAGCTGCCGGTGGGGGTCGGGCTGCCGGGAGCGCCGACGGAGACGGGCATGGCAAGCAGGATTTCCGAGCCTTCCATGACGTAGGTGCGTTGCTTGCTGAGGGAGACTTTTACCCGGACCTTACTAGGATTCGTCGGCAATTTCGTGGGGCGATCGTAGCCGTGGTAAACCGCAAGGCCTAGGCTGCCGGAGGGGGAGGTCGTGCAGGAGGAAAACAGGAGCGCCGTGGAAACCGCAGCGGCGAGGGTGAGGATCGGATTTAAATTCATGGTGGTTTGGGGTCGGGCAAGAGTTGCGCTTGCGGGGGAAAATGCAAGCCAAGGAGTGTATCATTCGTCGGGAATGCCCGGCGTGGAGCAGACTTGGCGGAAATTGATTTTCAAGCGGCGCGGAAAGGGGCTTGCCAACGGTGAATCGGACGCCGCAAACTTTGGCCGAACATTGCCCCGATTTACCCCATGTCAGAACTTATTGAAGATGATGATCTCAACGCCGCATTGAAAAAATGCCCCGAGTGGGACTACGAAAAAAAAGCCATCACCCGGACTGTCGAGTTCGAGGAATTTATGGATGCGATAGATTTCGTCAACGATCTCGCTGAGATCGCGGAGGAAGCGCGGCACCATCCCGACATCACCATCAAGCACACCAAGGTGACGTTAAAGCTAACCACTCAAGATGCTGGCGGCGTGACGGAGCTCGACATCGAACTGGCCCAGCGCGTGGACAATCTGGTGGATTGATCCAGTAAGGTTGAGAGTGTTTAGTTGAAAGTCTCTTTTTCGACTTTTTCCAACTTTCGACTCTCAGCCACCAACTCTCAACTTCTTCTCTCAGCGCGGCAGCATCAGCTCGTCATCTTTCATTCCTGTTAGTTTTTCCAGCCCCTTGATCAAGCGGCGCAGGGTGAAGAAGAGAAAGATCACGATGGGCACGCCGATGACCGCGAGGCCCCAACCCATGACCCTGCCGACGAGGGCGTTGTATTTTTCCAAGGCGTCGATGTCGGTGGCTTGGAAGCCTCTGAAAAACCACTGCGCGAGGCAGAGATTGAGCGCCGAGCTGAGGAAGAAGGAGGCGGCGAAAAGCCGGGTCGCGCCGAGCAGCAGTCGGTCGTAGGTACCTTGGCCGGAAATTTCCGCCACGCGGTTCTCGATTTTCGGGATGTCGAAAATCGTGTCGTTGTAGAGGAACACCCGGATCAGCGGCGTTGGCGAGCGGTGGGATGTTAGAAATGCGATGCCCAGCACCAGCGGGATCAGCGCTTCCTTGAGGCCGAAGAGAAATCCGGCATTTGGTTTCACCGTGCCGTTCTGGTTCCAGAGATAAAGTGTGAGGCCGCCGGAGAGCAGCACCGAGATGAGTCCGAGCGCGGAAAAAAAGTTGCCCTTGCGAGTCTTGATGAAATGCCAAGCCCCGTAACCGAGCGGCAGGGCGAGGGCGAGGATCATCGCCTTGAGCGGGCCGATGTGCCACAGTTTGACGGCTTTTCCGAGTTTCGCTTGAAGCGCCGGATCTTTGCTGAGGTAGCTGAGAATCAACACCGGAATGATCACGTTGATCAGGATGTTGGCCAGCGGATGTTCTTGCGTGGATTTTTTTTCGGTAACCATGAACGGTGCGAAGTAAGCATTCTGAGAGCAATCGGGAAATTATAAAAAATCGAATTACAAATGACCCCAGAAGCCGCCACCCTTATTTCCATAAGCCACCACCCGGGGCTTGTCTGATCGATTTTTCCCGTCAGCATACGGGTCTGATAATCGCCATGACTTCTACACACACCAACAGCATTGCCTTGCTCATCGACGCCGACAACGCGCCTTCGGGAAAAATCGATTTCATCCTCTCGGAGCTCGCCGGACATGGCGTGGTCAACATCCGCCGCGCTTATGGAAATTGGACGAAGCCCGCTTTGTCCGGGTGGATCAAAGTGCTGCAAGAAAACTCCATCCAGCCGATGCAGTCGTTCGATATTGTCAAAGTCGAAACCGGACTGCAAGCCAAGCAAAACCTCAAGGGCAACGCCAAACTCATGACCACTCTCCGCAACGCCGTAAGCGCCACGGCCGATGAAGAGGGCTGGGCAAATTTATCTAACATCGCCAACCGCATCAACAACGAAAGCCCATTGGACCACCGCACCTATGGCTTCAAAAAACTGGTCGATCTCTTCGAAGCCATCGACCTCTTCGATGTGACGCGGGAGAAAAACGGCACGCACAATGTCATATCTATCCGCATCGCCAAAGTCGGCGGCAAGAAAGTGAAACCCAAGCCCGTGACGAGAGAATACTTCGACGATGTCGATGATGACGATATTCCGTTTTAACGGTCCCGACTAACTTACCGAGGAAAAGGATTTTTCCGCCACTCACACTTTCACGCTGCCGTAAAATTACGGTCTGCATGAAACGATAAATGATTTTCACTCAAATCAGAAATTTCACCGCGCGGTGAAATCCCCAGAACACTGAGACTCCGACAAAAACTCCGTGGGAATCTTCGGATGTGGAGGTTTCAGTCCAAGACATGAAGTTCCAGGAGACCAGTCTCAGACATCCTGACCTAGAGGGAAACTTGATGACCTTAGCGGGACGTATTTGAGGCGCAAATTGGTGCCGGGGTAGTGGGTTTCGGTGGCGTTGAGT
>JAYVNM010000130.1:0-33079 GCA_043758445.1 Akkermansiaceae bacterium
ACGAAATTTCTCGCTAAGTATCTGATAGAGCGGGCGGAGGGTGTCGGCGAGGTGGTCGTGCCAGGAACACATGAGGTTGCGGGTCAGCTCGATGCCGTATGCGGCTTTGAGTTTCCATTGCTCGCGGTAAAATGGGCTGTGGTAGCAGAACTTCTGGGTGAGGAGGTAGGCTCCGAGTGAAGGGGTGAGGACGCTGCCGGGAAGTAGGCAGGGGGCGAGCGGCGGTGTGATGGGGGCGGCATCGATCTCGTCTTTGCGGATATGGGTGAGCCGCTTGATGACTTCGAGGGTGAAGGCGGCGGGCTTGACGTGCAGGCGCTCGCTGATTTCTTCGCCTAGCAGGCGAAACTTGTCTGGGGCGGCGAGCACATCGGGGTGGGTAATTTCGCGCACGATGGTAGGAAGGCCTTTGAGCGATTCACTGAGTTTGTTGGTGCGGCGGGCACGCGGCTTGGGCGCGGGCAATTCGGCAATGAGGATTTCAGCCGCCGGTGGTTCTACGCTTCCATCGGCGGCTGCGGGCTTTTTTTCCTCGTTCTTGAGGACGCCATAGAGCTGAAAGCGGGGTCGAAAGTGGCACCTACTCCCCTATGCAGAATCTCTCCGAAACACGGCTAAAGTTAGCACCGTTCAGCCCTGTGGGATGAGCAAGGTGTCGGGTGGCAGCGTTTTGCTGGACGGTGAGAACCAGTCCGAGAATTACTAGCAAGCCACGTTGCAAGTTGCACGCTATACCGTGCGTTTTTCTAATTTGTCGCGCTTTTGAAAGGAACTCGGCGGGTTGAAATGCTGATTTAACAAGGCTTCAGAAGCCCGCTTGACATTGGCCCAATCCCTGCAAAGAAGTGTTGCGGATCACGGAAATTGTCTCTGGATCCATCAACCTAACTACAAAAGCCTCATGAAAACGTTCATCGCCAAATCACTCGTTCTGGGCAGCCTCGGCCTCGCCATCGCCGCCATGCTCCCGAGCTGTGTCGCCACCTATCCCGCAACCGGGTCCGCCAATGTCAGCGTCGGCTATGAAGCGCGGACCCTGCCGTACGGCTACCGCAGCGAGGTAATCAGCGGCACCACCTACTACGTCCACAATGGTGCCTACTATCGTCCGCGTGGCGGCAGATATGTGGTGGTCCAGGCACCGCGCCCGGTGGTTTACACTCATGGCAATCACCCCAATAGCACGATCATCACCCGGCTGCCATCGGGCTATCGGGTCGTGAATTACCGGGGTGCGCGTTACTATCAGTCTCGCGGGGTTTATTATCAACTACGTGGAACAGGATACGTGGTCGTGACCCGGCCATATTGAGGGATCAGCCCCGGCGCGGCCCGGCCAAACTCTAACTAACTAAACATCATGTCACTCGGCACCATACTTCTCATCATCCTCGTGCTCGCACTTATCGGCGCACTCCCCACTTGGGGCCACAGCAGTAGCTGGGGCTACGGACCGAGCGGCGGCGTAGGCCTGATTCTGATCATTTTAGTGATCCTGCTGTTGCTGGGCAAAATCTGAGCTACCGGCAGGCAGATTCCTAGGAACAGGCGGCGGGGTACACCCGCCGCCTGTTTCATTCGCAGGGGGCTGCCACCGCCCATGGCCATGCGCAACTAAGCTGAGACGGCGGCCGCCCCAAGGCGAAGCGAAGTCGGACTGTGGCTCGGATGCGGGTGCCGCAAAGGTTTTGCAGGAGATAGTATTTTCACCCGGTCTTGCGGCGGGGGCGATGCCGTGGTATCGACTGCCGCAGATGGGCATTACAGACCGAGATTACCACCGCAAAGACCGCCGCGAACCGCGCGGGTTTTTTTCGCAAATCACCCCAGTGGTCAAGTGGCTGCTGATCGTGAATCTGGCCCTGTTTTTCTTGGAGCCAGATGACAAACCCTTCCGCCAGTTCGGGGCCTTCACGATTCAATCCGGCGTGTTTGAGGGGCGACTCTGGCAGTTCTTCACCTTTCAGTTCCTCCATGGCAGCGTCACGCATGTATTCTTCAACAGCATGGGAATTTTCTTCTTCGGCCCTTGGCTGGAACGCTGGTGGGGTTCTGGGAAATTTCTACTGTTCTATCTGCTCTGCGGGGTGGGCGGGGCGCTATTTTACACGTCACTGGTATTGCTGGGTCTGCTGGCGGGCGATGGCCTCCAGACGCCGTTGATCGGGGCTTCCGCCGGAATTTACGGCATCCTCATCGGCGTGGCGGTGATCGCGCCGGATCTCCGGGTGGCGCTGCTATTTCCACCCATCGAACTCTCCATGCGCCAGCTCGCGATGGCGCTGATAGGGATTTCCGTGGCGGTGATCCTGTTCGGGATCGGCCACAACGAAGGCGGCGAAGCGGGCCATCTGGGCGGGGCCATCCTCGGGTTCATTCTCATGCGTTTTCCAATCTTGTTAGGACGGCGGGTGGCGGGGGGGGAATTGCGGCCCGTGAGGTCAGCTCCCGTTCCCCTAGCCAAGTTGCGGCCACGCACTGAGCTTGAGCTACAACGGGACTCCGCTCTGGACCTGATCCTCGATAAAATTTCCCGCGAGGGCTTCCAAAGCCTCACGCAGGAGGAGCGGGATTTCCTCCAAAAAGCCTCGAACTCAAACCCCGCCCCGTGATGACCGACGCGGAAATGACCGACTCCCCTGAGGCCGGGCAACAGCTTGTTAGGCTACGAGCGATCATGCACCGCCTGCGCGCCCCCGGCGGTTGTCCATGGGATGCCGAGCAGACGCACGCCTCGCTGGTGCCGAACCTGATCGAGGAAGCCTACGAGACGGTGGACACGATCCAGCGCGGGGATTTTGAGCATCTTAAGGAAGAGCTTGGCGATCTGTTATTGCAGGTCGTTTTCCACAGCGAACTGGCGGCGGAGGCCGGGCGCTTCACTCTGGATGACGTGGCACGCGGGATCAGCGAGAAGCTGGTGCGCCGCCACCCGCATGTGTTCGGAAAAAGCAAGGCCGCCTCCACCGACGCCGTGCTGCGGCAGTGGGATGAGATCAAGCGCGCGGAAAAAGGTGCCGAGGAAAAGCCCTTCCTGCACGACGTCGGCAAGGGTCTGCCCGCCCTACTCCGTGCCGCGAAACTACAAAAAAAAGCGGCGAAGGTCGGCTTCGACTGGCCAGCGGAAACCGGGGTGCTCGCCAAGATCCGCGAGGAATTGCTAGAACTCCAAGCAGCCGTGGACGAGCAGAATGCGGCAGCCGTTGCCGAAGAAATGGGTGACCTGCTGTTCTCGGTGGTGAATCTGGCGCGCTTTCGCAACATCGACCCGGAAGTCCTGATGGCGGCGGCGAACACCAAATTTGAAAACCGCTTCGGGAAAATGGAAGCTCTCCTCGAAGCTATGGGTCTAACACTTGAAGCCGCCGCTCCCTGCCAGATGGAGGAAGCATGGGAAACGGCTAAGGTCTAACACCGTGCCAAGCTCAAGGCGCGGTAATGATCACCGCTTTGGGCGGACCCCATGCGAACCAATTACCGCCGAGCCGGGTCCGCAGCCGCAGTTGCCATTTCACGCCCGGCACTAGGGTGCTACCAGCGGATTGTTGCTTGAAGACGAATTTAGTCGCCGTAGCGGATAGATCTTTGAGTTTTTTCGGCTCCAACCAGTCGCAATTGCGGGTCGTTATTTCATCGAGGAAAATGCCGGTGGGCAGCATTGGCGCAGCCTCATTCGTAAAGATCGCCCCGCCGTTCGTGAAATAGCGGAAGCGGATGCGCAGTGGTGTGGTGGATGCGGTTAGAGCGCTGCTGACGGACGTGACGGTAAGGTCGTAGTTGGTGTTGGATCTCCCGATGATGGGAGCGCCGAGCACCGACCAGGTTACCCCGCCATCTGCGGAGACCTCGACGTTGAGGGTGCTGGTCGTGGTCATGTAGCCACGGCGGAACCTGAAGTTGAGCTTCGCATTGGCCTTCGCGATGATGTCGCGGTCGAGCACGAACGACTGCTGGGGCACGCCCCGCGTGATTAGATCGTAGGATGTTGGGAAGGTGAGATGAAAGGCCTTCGTGCCGACGACGCTGCCAAACCCGGCATAGGTGGAGGGAGTCGCTATCAACGGATAACTGCCATCCGTACCATCGAGCACCCGCGCCACTGTGGTGGATTCCGCATCTTCTTTCCAGACAGTCGAATTTTGTATAGACATCCCGATTTGCATGGCTTCAGCCCCTTCGGGTCGGGTAAAGGTGTAGTTACCGGAACCATTCGAGGCGATGCTGGCCGGGCCGACGAGCTGTTGATTGGATGTCAGTTGATCCGGATTGACGAGGGTGACCGAGTAGTTGAAGGAAGTGGGAATCCCCACGCCAGCGATGCCCGAAATTCGCACGTTGAAGGTAGTGTCGCTGGCGAGAGCAGATACCCCTGCGGCGTTGCCCACGCTCCAGATGATCGCAGGATCGCCGTAGCTGTTATTTTTTTGGACAGTGGTGACCGGCAGGCTCGCGCCGTTATGGTCGGTCATTTTCACCGTCGCCGAGTTGAAATTCGCGCCCTTGCGGCTCACCGACCAAAACGGGGAATTGAGGTTGACCGGGAAAAAACCGGGGGCGGGATACGCCACGAAAACCTGTTCCTGAGGCTCGATGAGTTCGGCGAGTTTTTGCAGGACGTAAAGATTGTTCGACGGCGGCTTGTAGGCGGAGGTTCCGGGCTGATCGCCGGTGGCGAAATCCGTGGAACCGGGGAACAGACACCAGCGCCGGTGCCCGACCAGGGAGTTCCATGAAGAGGTCGCGATATTGGCGGGGAGGCGCTCCATGCAGTATTGGGTAATAGCATCCGGACCGCAGATACCGAAGGCGAAGTTGCCGTGGGCATTCGCATTCCAAGCAGCCGCCGACCAGCCGATCACGTTGCTGGGTGCGTTATGGCTGAGGGCTGGATCGGTGCCGGTGGAGGCGTTGTAATTGCGGATTAGCATCAGCGCCGCACTCTGTGCCGCCGTGGATTTCAAGGTGGACGTTGCGGGCTTGTATGCGTCCGAGTCATCAATCCGCACCATGGAGCCCGTGTTCACGGTGGCGTCAGCGGGGACCCCGCACATTGCGCGGAAATAATTAAGCCGCCGCTCCACATCTGCAACGAATTCAAGGGAAGTCGTCCCGTTGTTGCCTGAATAATCCCCCGTCCAATTCATGCGGGTTGAGTAACCTTCGGACGCTTGGTAAACCGCGTGCCAGAAGGAGAGAACGTCATTTCGGCTCTGATTATCGACGGTAAAGCCCGAGCTAAACATGCGCGCCGGAGCCTCGGGATAGGTGCCGGGCTGCCATGCTTGGGCCAAGCTAGGCAGCCAACACAGTAAGCCGAAAACTAAGCGGAGTGGAAGAGGAACTTTCATAGCAAGTGACAATAATTTATAGAACTAGATTATTCAGTCAATCAAAATAATAAATTTACTCTGAAACATCTCAACAATCAAGCAGACAAGCAACTCATTGTTTTAAAAAAATCACCCTGCATCGAACTCGTAGCGGAGGGCGGAGAGACCGAATAGCGTGGCGGTCTCGACGCGCAGGACGATGGCACCGAGCGAGACTGGTAAAAAGCCGGCGGCAAGGGCGGCGGTGGTTTCGTGGTTGGAAAAATCGCCTTCAGGCCCGACGAGCAGGGTGGCTTGGCGCGTGGCGGGATGCGCGTGCAAAATATCCCGCAACGGCCTTGCTCCGGGTGCGAGGGAAGCGATGAGCTTGAGCGCGGGGCTGGCCGCTTGCGTGGTGATCCAGCGGTCGAAGTCCAAGGCATCGGTGATTTCCGGCAGGGTGTCCTGGCCGCATTGCTTGCACGCTTCGAGGGCGTTGCGCCGCCATTTTTCGGATTTGCCATCGCCGGGTTGGACGATGGTGTGGCGGGTGACGAGCGGCTGGATGACGGCGATCCCAAGCTCGACGGCTTTCTGGACGATGAGATCCATGTTTTTCCCCTTCGGAATCGCTTGGGCAAGGGTGATGGCGGGAAGTGGCGGCGGGAGCGACTCGGGTTCGCCGAGCTTGAGGGCGACGTGATCGCGTGAAACCGTTAGAATTTCCGCCGGAGCACGGCGGCCATGGCCATCGAACACCGTGATCGCCTCGCCCGGCTTCATCCGCAGCACCTGCGAGAGATGCCGGGCCTCGTCGCCGGTTAGCGCTGGCGCAGTTAGCCATGATTCAGGCGGTAAGTGGAATCTAGCCATTTAGATGAGATGTCAGAGACTAGAGACTAGAGATCTCTGGATTCTGGATTCTTGTTTCTAAATTCACAGATCAAAAAACCGCTTGGCCTTTTGGAAAAAACCTTCCTGCATCGGGGAATTGTGCTCGCCGATGGACTCGGAAAAAGCCCGGAGTTTTTCCTGTTGGTCGCTATTTAGCTTGGTCGGGACTTCCACTTGGACGGTGACGTTGAGGTCGCCACGCCGACCGCTGTTAGAGAGCGAGGGCATGCCTTTTTCGCGGAGGCGGAAAACGGTGCCGCCTTGGGTGCCGACCGGGATTTTGATGGAGGATTGGCCGTCGAGCGAGGGGACTTTCAATTCGCCGCCGAGGGCCGCCACCGAGAAGGGCAGGGGGACGGAACAGAACAGGTCCGCGTCATCGCGATCAAAGACATCGTGATCGCGGACGTGGAGGAAGACGTAGAGATCGCCCGCCGCGCCGCCACGGACGCCGGAATCGCCATTGCCCGAGGAGCGCAGGCGGGTGCCGGTATCGACGCCTGCCGGGATGCGGAGCTTGATGCGGCTGTCGCGCTGGCCCCGGCCATCGCCTTTGCAGCTTGGGCAGGGATCGGTGATGGTTTCGCCCGCACCCCGGCATTCCGGGCAGGTCGTTTGCTGGATGAAAATGCCGGCTTGGCGGGCGACCACGCCACGACCGCCGCAGGTGGTGCAGACTTTGACGCCGCCCGAACCCTTGGTGCCTTTCGCGCCGCAGGGTTCGCAGGGGACATAGCGCTCGATTTCCAATTCCTTCTCGACTCCACGCGCGGCTTCTTCGAGGGAAATTTCCAGGTCGTAACGCAGATCGCTGCCGCGTTGCTTGCCGGAGTTTTTGCGCGAGCCGCCGCCACCGAAAAACTCCTCGAAGCCGCCACCGAAGGCCCCGCCGAAGACTTGGGAAAACAAATCCATCGGGTCGTGGAAACCGCCGCCAGAGGGCTGTCCACCACCGGCGAAGGCGGCGTGGCCGTAGCGGTCGTAGGCGGCGCGTTTGTCCGCGTCGCTGAGGGCTTCGTAAGCTTCGCCGAGTTCCTTGAATTTATCTTCCGCCGTGTGGTCGCCCGGGTTCTTGTCCGGGTGGAATTTCACCGCGAGCTTGCGGTAGGCTTTTTTAATTTCATCCGCAGTGACTTCCCGGGTGACGCCGAGAACCTCGTAATAGTCGCGTTTATCAGCCATTTTCTTAATTATGCCGGTGTTGGAACCTTGGACACGACGACGCTGGCGGGTCGGAGCAGGCGGTCGCGCAGGCGGAAACCACGGCGGGTGACACGGAGGATGCGGCCTTCCTGCCCGGCAGCGCATTCTTCTTGAGCGACGGCGTCATGGAGGTTCGGGTCGAAATTTCCGCTCGTCGGGATTTCCTCAACCCCTTGGGAAGCGAGGAATTCATTGAGCTGGCGGCGGACCATGTCCATGCCGATGTAGATCATGGACTTGGTATCCTGAGCAGCGGCCTGCATGCCCATTTCAAAATTGTCGATCACTGGGATCAATTCTTCCATCAGGCGCTGGTTGGCGTAGCGGATGGCATCCTCGCGCTCACGGGTGGTGCGCTTGCGGAGGTTCTCCATCTCAGCGGCGGTGCGTAGGGAAATTTCCTTCCATTTCGCGGCCTCGGCTTCGAGTTCTTCCCAGGGATCGAGCGCGGCTGGGGCGGCTGGAAGCGGGTCCACCTCGGCACCGGCTTCAGGGGCTTGGTTCGGATCGTTGTCGGCGTGCATGGCGGTAGGTGTAGTCGCGTATGCGCCAGCGTCAACCCTAGGCGCATCCCTCCGCACCCAGCGATGCAGATCCCACTCCCGCCCACCCACCTACCGCCATGAATCCGCCCCCATTTCATCGTGAGCAGCAGTAGTCAGGAATACCCCTCATCCTTGCCGCAGGCAGCCCTGATGATCGCTGCGAGCGGATAGATCCGCGAGAGTTCGAGAATATCGATACAGTCCCGATGACGCTTGACCGACTCAGACTGAGGCGGCTGGCGTGAGGATATCGTTTTGCGGTTAGTTTTTTCTAATATTGGGGGTTGACAGGGACCGGGAAGATCTTTTTAAGGGTAGTTCGTAATGAATAATTCCAATTAAAAACATGAAACAAACAACGCCTCGTATTTCCGGTCATTTTATTTCGCTCGCTCTTGCCGCTGTCGCATTCGGTCTGGTTAGCTGTGCCAGCGGACCTTCCTATTCAGAGGCGAAGTCAACACTGCCCCCCATGGCCAAGGGGCAAGGACGTGTTTTTGTCTATCGCACGGCGGGCTTGATAGGGGCAGCGGTAAAACCCGCAGTGAAGATCGATGACAAGAATGTCGGCACGTCCGAAGGACGCGGTTTCATCTATTCAGATCAGGCAGCGGGAACCCATCAGATTTCCATCATGACCGAATGGAATCACAAGAACACCTTCACAGTCGCGGCCGGGCAATCGAGCTTTATCGAGTGTACACTCACGCCTGGGGTCTTCGTCGGTCATCTCATCCCCAATCAGGTCGATGCGGCAACTGGCGAAGCCGCCATCCAGAGTTGCAAGCTCTCATCCAAGTGATTTCTGTTAGCCTGCCGAAAGCAATTATCTAGCAAAAAATAAATACTCAATAAGGAGATCCCCCCAAAAATTATGAACCCGAAATTATCTCTCGTGCATATAAAAGCTTATGCCGCTCCGTCGCTCGCTTTGTGGACATGCCTAGCGATTGCCCAAATATCGGCAAGCCGGGCTGCAGATCTTGAGGATGTGATCCATAACTTCGGAAACAATTTTACCGATGACGGATATGAGCCGAGCGGTTCTGTCATCGCATACGGGTCGGAACTATATGGAGCAACGACGGAAGGCGGCCGCCATAACCTCGGTGCCATCTATAAAGTTGGTGTTGCAGGCGGTGGCTATGCGCGTATTCATAATTTTGGTGCTACCGCGGCCGATCCGGGGAATCCGACATTCTCCCTTACACTTGCTGGATCGAGGCTGTTTGGAGTCACAGACGAAACGATTTTCACGCTCAAACCGGATGGCACTGATTACAAAGTGGTGTTCCATTTCAGCATTGCAACAGGTCGTCCCAACGGGCCACTTGCTTATGACGGATCGGCGTTATACGGCATTAATGTTGGAGGCGGCACCAAAAAGAAGGGAACAGTTTATCGGATCAATTCTGACGGAACAGGCTACTCGATTCTCCATAGCTTCGGCAGCGATGCGAATGACGGCATTGTTTCAGGACACGACTCTCCGCTGACGCTCAGTGGTAACTCGCTCTACGGGATGACGCATCAGGGTGGTAGCACGACGACCCAATCCGGACCTTTCCAAGGATACGGCACCATTTTCAAGCTCGATACGAATGGCAAGAATTACAAAGTTCTGCACAGCTTCTATAGCTTTAATAATGACGGAGCAAACCCGGATGGCCCGGTGGCGATAATAGGCTCCACCGTTTTTGGCACGAGCCACTTGGGCGGTCATTACAACGCCGGTGTTGTTTGCAGTGTGAGCACGAATGGAGACGGTTATAAGATATTGCGCGAATTCCGCAAAGTAGCTACCGATGGAGCCAGTCCAGATTCCATCGTGGTGGTGGGATCCACGCTATATGGAACCACGAGAAATGGAGGAAGCAGCGCGGCAAAAGGAGGGGTTGGCGATGGCACCATATTTAAAATCGAACCGAATGGTTCTGGCTACACGATCATTCATATTTTCGGTGTCACTTCCGGAGATGGAAAGTCGCCATCGGGACCGCTGGCTTTGGTCGGGTCGCGTCTCTACGGAACGACCTTTGAAGGTGGTCGGAACACTTACAATACGGGATTCTCATATACGGGAACTGGGACTGTTTTTAGATTGAAATGAGAACCATCGGCAATTCTTTGCTGTAACCTGTAAGTTCCTACCAGTCCAACATTGACCAGAAGTCCACCACCAGAAAACCAGCCATGAAAACTCTAAGCTCACCTAACATTACATTGGGAAACGAAACCAGTCTCCAGATTGCCAAACGAAGCCATTGGGGTTCGCTGCTCGCGGCGCTATTTTTCCTGTTCGGACTTTTCGGTCATGCAGATGCTCAAACATTTACGGAGGGATTCGAGGGTGGCTTTCCTTTGACTTGGTCCATCTCGAGCGGCGTGTGGCAGGTTGGTTCGCCGACTGTGGTTGGTCCAGCAGCGGCGCATGAGGGAAGCAACTGCCTGACGACGAACATTAGCGGTAACTGTTAAACGCCGAACTGACACCGTAGGTGATTACCAAATTGATATCGTAAAATGACCATTTTATGACCATTGGCGTCGCAATTCTTTCCGACCGCGTCGTACGATGGTAGCGGGACCTCGGTAGGGCCGGGCTGGTACATTGATGGACTGACCGTGATCGGTAAGGCGGGAATCATTACATTGCCAGCGACCAATGTCGTTTCGAACGGCGCCACCTTGAATGGCTCGGTGAATCCGAACTCACTGAGCACGACCGTGCATTTCGAATATGGACTAACAACCTCGGCACCATCAACGTCGGCAGCACCTCCGGCGTCTTCACCTACACCGTGAAAAACACTGGCAACGCCAACCTCACCGGCTTGGTCCTCACCAAGGATGGCGCGAACAACGCCGATCTCACCCTCAGCGCCCCGCTCCTCACGATCCTCGCCCCCGGCGAGACCACCACCTTCACCGTTAGCTGGGTTCCGGGTGCAGTCGGCCTACGCACCGCCGCAATCCACCTCGCTAGCAACGATTCCGATGAAAACCCCTACGACGTCAACCTAACCTTCACCGGTCTGAATCCAATACCCATCCTTGCCCCCATTGGCACCCTGCCGACGTGGGACGAACTGAGCGCCAGCAATAGTGCGGGTAGCCTGCTCAGAGTCCCGGTCAAGCCCGTGGTTTCTGTCGTCGTTCTGGGTGGTTACAAATACCTGTCGCTCACCGTGACCAAGATTGCTGGCCTGCACCCGCGCCGGATCGTCGAGGTTTCTCCGAACTTGCTTGATTGGTTCAGCGGCCCACGCTACACGACGGTAATGCAAAACGATGCGGAGTTCCTCAAAGTGCGTGACAACACCCCGATCACCCCGGACCACAAGCGCTATATCCGTTTGAAGTGAGCTGGGAGCAGGATCTGCCATTTTCCAACACAGAAGCTGGCATCGTGCTGGTGTAGCTCAGGTAATTATTCGGGGCGCATTTTGGGTGGCCCCACACTCTTGTGCGCTTGAGGAAGTGTGGCCCAAGATGATGTGCCGTAGGCGCGGGCTCATGGGCCGCTTTTCCGCACGACGACAGGAGTGTCGTCGCTCCGTAACACCCGCGCTGCGGTGGGCGACTCACAACATCCAGAAAACTGGCGCGGAAAGTGGATTCACCATGTAAATCCGCTTGCCATGAGGGGCTTGTGACAGTAACCACTCGCCCCCACCGCATCCCGTTGCGGGTTTCGATTTCCCATTTATGAAGTTGGCGAACTTGCTCCGTGCGGACCATATCCTCCTTGAGATGAAGGCGGTGGAGCATTGGCCATCCATCGTCGAGTTGGTCGGGCATCTCGTGCATACCGGGCAACTGCCGCTTGCTCAGTGTGATGAAATGCTGGACGCCTTCAGGGCGCGTGAGGCGCAAGTGAGCACCGGGATCGGCTTTGGCGTGGCGATTCCCCATGCCTTCTCGGATCATCTGGAGCAGGTGATCGCGGTCTTCGGGCGCTCGCGGGCAGGCATCGACTTCGAGGCATTAGATAACGCCTCGGTCCATTTCATCATCCTCTTCATCGTCCCGCGCAAAGAATACCACCTGCACTTGCGGACACTTGCGGCGATTGCGAAAATGTTCACCAACCGCGAGGTTCTCCGCCAGCTCGGCGGTGCGGAATCCCATGAGGAAATTCTCGCGATTTTCGATTCCAAGCCAGCGCGGGTGGGCGCTTAAGCCGCCGTTCTAACATTCTATTTTCATGACACTTCTTCAGGAACTCGAATCCCGCCTCGCCACCGCTTTGACTGCGGTGTTAGGGGAAACTGCCACCGCGCCAGTGACTGCTGCGGCGGACCTGCGCTTCGGGGACTATCAGACGAACGCGGCGATGGTGCTGGCCAAGCAGCGCAAGACGAATCCCCGTGCACTGGCTCAGGAAATCATCGACCATCTTGATCTAACCGGCCTCGCCACCGCCGACATCGCAGGTCCGGGATTTATCAATTTCCGCATCCTACCCAGCGCTTACGCGGCCCGCGCGGCGGACCTTATCCGTGACGAACGGCTCGGCGTGCCAGCAACCGGCGCGGGCAAGACCGTGGTGGTGGATTTCTCCGCGCCTAACGTCGCCAAGCCGATGCATGTCGGCCACATCCGCTCAACCATCATCGGGGATTCACTGGCCCGGATCGCACGGTTTCTCGGGTTCAAAGTCATCGCGGACAACCACATCGGTGACTGGGGCACGCAGTTCGGGATGATCATTTATGGGTGGAATCATTTCCTCGACCCCGCTGCTCTAACTGCTGATCCGATCACCGAGCTGGTCCGCGTCTATCGGCAGGTGAACGCTGCGACCAAAGACGATTCGGCGGTGTTAGAAAGTTGCAAGGCGGAGCTGGTGAAACTCCAGGCGGGCGATGCCGCGAATCTAGCAATCTGGCAGCAGTGCATCGAAGTTTCAAAAAACGGCCTGCAAAAAATCTACGACCGCCTCGATGTGAAATTCGATCACTGGCTGGGTGAGAGTTACTACAACGACCGCCTTGCCGGCCTCGTCACGGAGTTCTTGGAAAATGGCCTCGCCCGCGAGAGCGGTGGCGCGGTGTGCGTTTTTTCCGACGGCACGAAACCGAAAGAAGAAGATCCCTTCATGGTCCACAAGGAAGAGGGCTGGACCGATAATCCCGCGATCATCCGCAAGGCAGACGGCGGATTTCTCTACGCCACCACCGACCTCGCGACGATCCAATTCCGCATCGACGAGTGGCGGGCAGACCACATCTGGTATGTGGTCGGGGTGCCGCAGCAGTTGCATTTCCGCCAGCTTTTCGAGGCGGCGGCGCGTTGGGGAAAAACCGGCGATTTCCAACACATCGCCTTCGGCTCCATCCTCGGCGACGACCGCAGGCTGATGAAAACCCGCTCCGGCGACAACGTCGGCCTAATCGAAGTGTTAGAAGAAGCGGTCGAGCGTGCGGCCGCCGCCATCGCCGAGAAAAACCCGGACCTGCAAGGCGAGGAAGCCTCCCGCATCGCGGAAATCGTCGGCATCGGCGCGGTGAAATTCGCCGAGCTCTCACAAGGCCGCCTCACCGATTATGTATTCTCATGGGACCGGATGCTCGCGCTGCAAGGCGACACCGCGCCCTACCTGCAATACTCGCACGTCCGAATCCGCTCGATTTTCCGCAAGCTCGATGGACCGTTCGATGCCACTGCAGCGGAAATTCACCTCAACGAACCAGCGGAAATCCACCTCGTCCGCTTACTGGTGCGTTTCGGCGAAGTCCTGCCGACGATCCTTGAGGATTTCCGGCCAAATCTGTTAGCCAACTACGTCCTCGAACTGGCCCGCGCCTTTCACTCGTATTTCGAGGCCTGTCCAGTCCTCAAAGCCGAGGAACCCACCCGCTCCAGCCGTCTGGCGCTGTGCGAGCTGACATCCCGCACGCTGAAGCAAGGACTCTATCTGCTAGGCATCGAGGTGCCCGAGCGGATGTGAAAAGGAGTCCGCACCTTTTCATTTCGCCTCGAAGACCACTCGGAAACCAAGGTCCGGGCGATGCAATGCGCGGTCGTCAGTCCACTCGCGGGTGGTCGCGTTGCTGCCGGGTTTCAAGTACGAGCCACCGACGAGCACCCAAAGCTTTTCACCCAGCGGATTCGCCGGGTTAGTCGCGGGTTTGGCGGTCCATTCGCAGACGGAGCCGGCCATCCCGATCATGCCGGCCGGAGTTCGGTCGGTGGTTTCTGCGGTGACGGGAGTCCACGGCCCTGGCTGGACGGCGGCGGGCTTTACCACCTCCATGCTGAGCGCGGCAAACCATTCCTCCTGAGTCGGTAGGCGGGCTTTTTTCCACTCGGCGTAGGCGGCGGCGTCCCACCAATCGACCCCCATAACCGGCGAGTCGAGATTGAGGGCTTGGTCTTGCCAGATGCCTTCGGCTTTGGCGGCGGTAAGCAGGGCCGGCCATGCGGTCGGCTGATGGGTGGATTTCTCCGGCGGTTGTTCGGCGTGGTCGAAGGTGTGTTCGTGCTTTTCATTGGCCAGCATGCGGAGGGTTTCGAGAAATTCGGCATATTGGCCGATGGTGGTCTCATGCGCGGAAATGCGGAAGGCCGGCAGAATTTCCTCGGTGCCGTCCGGGGTGGGATACTTGCCAGCCGGGACGAGGATCGCCACCGGCAAACTGGTGCGTGGCGGGCCGTGCAGGACCGGCGGGCGCATTTTCATGGTGAAGGCGATGATGCCAACCACGGCCACAATCGTGACGACCGCGATGAGGAGGACGGGTTGTTTGGTCCGGCCCCGGATGGCCGCCTGGGTCGGGGTGAGCGACGACACCGGAGTGGTAAGCTGGTGCTCGATCTGCATGCAGAAATCACGGGTCTGGCCCCAGGTGATTGGGGCTTCCAACCCCTCGCCGCGCATCCAGGAAAACAAGGTGAGCATGCGGGTGCTTCCGGGTTCGCCCGCAGGGACCAGAGCGGTGAGGGCATGGCCAAGATGGCTGATGTCTTGGGCGGATTGGTCCGGATCGCGCGGTCCGGCAATGGCGAGATTTTTCAAACGAATGACGCCATGCTCGTCCAGATGCACGGCATCCAGGCTGAACGCTGAGGTGGCGTGGCCGAGTGCCTCGTGCTGGAGTTGGGCCTCAGCGATCCGGCGCAAGACCTGGCACAAGCGGACGGGTAGAAAGGTGAGGCCGGCTGTTTCGCGCTCGGCGAGTGTCATCCCAGTTAACAATTCGTGAGCATAATAACACAGCTCTGGCTCGGCGACTGCTTCAAACACCGATCCGACCAGCGGGTGGTCCACCGCCGCCTTGGCTCGAATGTCAGCGAGGAAAGCGGCCTTATGCGCCTGCGCGTCCTCCCGGAGTTCATCCACGAGAACCATGCGGGAAACGGACACTTGCTCGGCCAGCCAGGTCCGGGAAACGGGGTTTTCGGCGATGAGTTTCTGGAGTCGGTATTCACCTAACAAGCGTTCTGCGGGAGGGGGAATCATGGCGCGGGTGAAAATTACTTGGACGGCAGGGGCGGCAGCAAGGGCAGGCTCGGATCGGTGTCGGGTGGCAGGGAATCCTGAAACTCAGGGAGGAATTGGCCACCCGCCTTGGCCGCTGGCTGGGCGGGGATCTTCGCTGCCAAATCGCGCGGCCAAGCCTGCACGTCCAGCACTTGCTCGCCGTAATGGAGGATGATGACCTGCCCGTAGTAAGTGCGCCCGCCAAAGAGATGCTCAGTCTGCTGGTCCTGCGGCGGGATGGTGTAGGTCACCCGCAGGTTTTCCTCACCATCGGCCCAGTCGTAAGGCGGGTTCATCCAATTCTCTACGGACCAGGAACGATCCCCGTTTTCGAGTTGGACGATTTCCCCCTTGCTGGTGCGGTTAAAAAACAGGACTTCGACCGATACTTTATCAATGGCGACTTCCTCGCCGGGGGCCTTCTGCACCGGGATCGTTAGGATGACCCGCTCACCCTCGTCGTTTTCCGTGTCCTTAAAAATCCGCACCCGAGCGAGCGAGAGTTTACCCACCTGCTGGGGTTCTTCAAAGCCGTCCCGCAGCTTCGCCGCCGCCTGTGCATAAAGCGAGCCCGCGCCCGAGACCCCCATTTGGAAGACCTTCTCATAATGCGCGGCCGCGGTGTCGAAAACCCCCATTTGCTCGTGGACCAAGCCAAGCTCGAAATGCACGGTCGGATCCTCCGGGGATTGGCTGAGAGCTTCCTCAAGTTTTACGATGGCGCGTCCCATGTCACCGGCCACGCGAGCTTGGCGGGCCTCCTTGACCATCCGCTCCGAACGTGGATCAGCCACTTGCGGCGCTGCCACCGGCGTCGGCACGGGCAGGGGCAGCGAGGCGACCGGCGGCGGTAAGGGCGGGCGGGAAACCACCGGTCGTGACGACTCCGTTTCGGCCGGCGCGACCGGAATCCGCATGGTGACAATTTTCGGCACCTCCTTGATCACAGTCCGCACGACGCGGGATTCATCCAAGCGGGTAGCCAGCGCCATGCCAGCCACTAACAACTGCGAGAACGCCATCATGCTCAACACCCAGCAGGAAATCGCGAAAACGGGCAGGCGCGGCGCAGCCAGCGGACTCGGTTTTTCGGATCGCATGGCCGCAGAATGCGGTCGCGGCATCCCCTTGTCAATCCGCCGGGCGGACTCCACAGTGATCCCGCATCATGCACGACCTCCGCACCACCACCGATGCTCTCGGCCTTGCAAAAATCCAGCGCCACATCTTCCTGTGCGCGGACCAATCCGAGCCGAAATGTTGTGCCAAGGATGCGGGTCTCATCTCCTGGGAATTTCTCAAGCGCAGGCTGAAGGAACTCGGACTCGCGGGCGGGAAGGCCCCCAAAATCTACCGCACCAAAGCGAACTGCCTGCGCGTCTGTCTGCACGGCCCGATCGCCGTGGTCTATCCGGAAGGCGTCTGGTATCACTCTTGTTCGCCGGATGTGTTAGAAAAGATCATCCAAAATCACCTGATCGGCGGACGCATCGTCACGGAATTTGCCTTTGCGGTGAATCCGCTAACGAATGAGTTACGAGATTTGAAGCGTTCACCCAATGGGTGAGGCAATACTTTTCATAACTCACTTTTAATCCGTGTATTCTGTGTAATTTGACTCGTTATTTTGGTAAGTCTGCTCGTCCATCTTCGTTGCGCTTCGATTGTGGTTTCTATCTTCCTCTTTAACGTGATTGCTTGCGGGAAGCATCCGGGTCAAGACTCGCGCGTGAACCCGGCTCTTGAAACACTGATGCTCGCCGTCAAGGTGGAGGAGAGGATCGCTGTGCCGCAGCGTGCCTTGTTCATCGGCGCGGAGCCGCATCCATTGTTAGAGAAATGGCCGGGGATCGTCGGTTGGCAGCCGTTCAAGCCGCTGGCTGCGGCGTGGGAGCGGGCGGGGTTTTCGCGGTCAGACGAACTGCCTGATGGAAAATGGCCGATGGTGTTAGTCCTCCCCGGCAAGTCGCGGGACGAAGCGCTGGCCTGGTTCGCCATGGCCCGCGAGCAGTTGGAACCCGGCGGGAAATTGTTCGTTGCCATGCCGAACACCGCGGGTGCGGGCCGCTTTGAGAAAGAACTGGCAAAAGCCACCGGGACCATCAGCTCGCTCCAAAAACACAAATGCCGCGCCTTCCACGCGACCGCCGACAGCGCTTGGAACGAGGAAATTTTCGCCGAATGGCGGGCGCTCGGCACACTCCGCGAAATTTCCGGCTTCACCGTGCAAGCCGGGATTTTCAGCAGCGATCACATCGACCCCGGTTCCCAACTTCTCGCCGACCACCTGCCCGCCCACCTGCACGGCCACGTCGCTGATCTCGGCGCGGGCTGGGGATTTCTATCAGACGCCGTGCTGCGCCGCTGCGCGAACGTCGAACGTCTGGATTTATACGAGGCGGATTCCCGCGCCCTCACTTGTGCCCGCGTGAATCTATCAGGTTATCAACGTGAAATCACCTACCACTGGCACGACGTCACGACCGGCCTGACGGAAACCTATGACTCCATCGTCATGAATCCGCCCTTCCACACCGGCCAGGCCACCGATCTGGATCTAGGCCGCGCCTTTCTCAAAACCGCCGCCACGGCCCTGAGACGGGGAGGAAAATTGCTGCTCGTCGCCAACCGCCAGCTCCCCTACGAAGCCACCCTCGAAGCGAGTGGCCTCGCTTGGCGCAAGGTGGCCGAAGATAAAATCTACAAAATCCTCTCCGCTGACAAGCGAGCTTAAGAACTCAGAGACCAGAGACCAGAGACCAGAATCCAGAACCTTAGAACCGCTACTATGTCCGCAGAGGCGCAGATCAGTTTTCTTTATAATTCCCATAATTCCCATAAGTCCTATTCTTCTTCTGCTCGGGTCTCTGGCTTCTGGATTCTGGACTCTAAATAATATGAAACTCGTCAAACTCCTCGCCAACCTCGGCTACGGCTCCCGCAAGGAAGTCCAACGCCTCATCCGCGCCGGGGCGGTCACCGATGACACGGGCCGCGTGTTAGGTGAAAATGACCTGCCGCCCCACGCCAGCATCCGTATCCGTGGCGAGCCGCTCGATGCGCCCGCGCCGCTCGTCATCATGCTCCATAAACCCGACGGCTATACGTGCAGCAGCGACGATCCCGGCAGCACGATTTACGACCTCCTGCCTCCGCGTTTCGCGCTGCGGAATCCCGGCCTCAATCCCATCGGCAGGCTCGACAAGGACACCACCGGCTTGCTGCTGATGACCGATGACGGGAAATTGCTGCACAAAATCATTCATCCCAAATCGAACTGCCTCAAAGTCTATCAAGTCCAGTTAGATAGGCCGCTGGAAGGCCATGAGAGCGAGCTATTTGCTGCGGGCACCTTGGTATTGAATAGTGAAACCCGCCCCCTGCTTCCGGCCAAATTCGACGTGTTAGGCGAAAAGGAGGCCTGCGTCACCCTGCACGAAGGCCGTTACCACCAAGTCCGCCGCATGTTCGCCGCCGCTGGCAATCACGTCCTCACCTTGCAGCGGATTTCCATCGGCGGCCTGCACCTGCCGGACGATCTCCCGCCGGGCGACTGGCGGCAACTAAGCGCCGATGAGTTGAGGTCGATTTTCGGCTAGGGTGCTGGACAGTGAGCTCCGGTCACGCCGCCTCGGCGATGGCCAGCACCTCGGCGAATGGCAGATCCGCGAGTAAGGCGAAAGCGTTGTGGCGACTGAGGCGGGCGCGGGTGGCGGCGGGGCTGGCCATGCCGCAGAGGAACCTGGCGAGTTGGCGCGGGGTGGCGAGAGCCGCGTGTTTTTCATCGACCAATTGTCTAACAGCATCAATTTCCCCGTCGGTGGCGCGGCGGGATTTCGGGCGCTTGATGGTTTTCGCAGGGATGCCACGGCAGCGGTCGCAGTGGCCGCAGGGTTGTGCCAAGGTCTCGCCGAAATATTTAGTTAGATAGCCAGTGAGGCAACCGCGGTAGGCGGATAGCTTCAGCACTTGGCCAAGGCGGGCGAGATCGGCCTGCTCGCGGGACTGGAATTTTTCGACGAGCTGGCGGATGAGCTGATTGAGGTCGCCGGGGTCATGCTTCAGTCTATAGCCGTGGCGCACACCCCAGACGCTGAGGATGATGTCACCGGCGGCTTGCAGGTCGTTGAGTCCCGCGACGATTTTCTCGCGGGGGGTGTTGAATTTTTCCGCCAACTCGGTCGGCTGGAAATAGAGCCACCAGCGTTTCAGTTCGCCAGAATCAAGGATGCGCTGGATGAATTTCCGCTCGGCGGGAGGGCGGCCGGCGAGGATTTTTGCCGGCGTGTTGAGGAGCTTCGCACGGTAGGTGGCGTAAAATGTGCCAGTGGCCTCGATGATGCCGGCGATTTCCAGATAGGTCATGACGGTGGCGACAACGCCCGGGCGGATGTCGCAAACCGTGGAGAGTTCATACGGTGAGACATCGAAAACCGGGCCAAGGCGGAGCACGCGACCGATGAGATTGTCCATGGCGCGGGGCGACGGGGTGTCCGAGTGGATGAAATTCTCAAGAACCGTTAGATCATCACCGCAAGCGAGCATTTCGCAGACGGCGGGCAGGCCATCGCGGCCGGCGCGACCGATTTCCTGGGTGTGGTTTTCGAGGCTTTTCGGGAGGTTGTAGTGATAGACGGCGCGGATGTCTGATTTGTCGATCCCCATGCCGAAGGCGATGGTGGCGACGATGATGCGGGTATCGCCAGCCATGAATGCGCTCTGGGCATCGGCCCGGAATTCTGCGGGTAGGCCGGCGTGATAGGCGCGCGCGGCGAGACCGTTTTTGGCGAGATACGTGGCGACTTCCTCGGCGGTTTCCTGGCGGGTGACATAGACCACGGCGGGGCCGGTGATGGCTGTTAGTTTTTCTAGCAGCAGGGATTTTCTAGCAGCGGCAGCACAGGGCGTGACGCGGAGATCGAGATTCGCGCGATGGAAACTGAGCTGGACGTGGTCGGCTGCGGCAATGCGGAACTGCTTGCGGATTTCACGGGCGACCTTGGGCGTGGCGGTGGCGGTGAGGCAGAGGACGCGGGGGATTTTCAAGCGGCGGCAGATTTTCGCGAGCTTGAGGTAGTCCGGGCGGAAATTGTGGCCCCACTCCGAGATGCAGTGAGCCTCGTCGATGGCGGCAAGTTGGATTGGCAGTCGTTTGAGGCGCTGGCGAAAGGCCTCGTTGGCGAAGCGTTCCGGGGCGACGTAGAGGAGCTTAAGGGTCCCGGCATCGAGTCGCGTATAAACCTCGCGGAGCTGATCGGCATCCAGTGTGGAATCGAGCCGGGCTGCGGAAATCCCCTTGGCGGTGAGAGCATCCACCTGATCGCGCATCAGGGCGATGAGCGGTGAGACGACCAGCGTGAGACCTTCTAGCAGCAGGGCGGGAAGCTGGTAGCACAGGGATTTTCCGCCGCCGGTGGGAAAGATGGCGAGGGCCGAGCGCCCCTCCAATAAGGCCCGTACCACTGGTTCTTGGCCCGCCCGAAAGGCGGTGTGGCCGAAATGTTCGCGGAGGGTTTTGAGCACAGGAACGATTGAGTTTCACCGGTCCATAGCGACGGCTCAGAACTTGCGCATTTCCTCCTCAAGGCGTTCCGCCAGCCACTGTTTCATCATCGACTGATAGTTCAGGTAACGGGAGCGAGCGATGCGCTTGATCCGCGATAGCATCCGCGGATCGAAGCGCAGCGTGATGGTGGTGGATTCGCGTGAATCGGTTTCGTGGACTGAGGTCGCCATCAGCCGACCATCGAGTTCATAGGTTTCCCAATAGCGGGCTTCGGCCGCTTCATCGGCAAAATCAGGGATATCGGACCAACGGGTGACAGCGTTCATGGTGGTGAAATGGGGCGATCAGCGGAATTTAGCGTATTTTCGATCGTAAAACTTTTGCTCAGCCTCCGACATTTCGCGGGCGGCGACGACGCGAGTGATTTTCCCGTCCGTCCAGAAGGACAGGAATAAGTACCGGTCCGCCACCGTGCGGCCCAAAGCGTAATAGCGGGATGCTCCGTCGGCGCGCTCGTTGTCGGGCAGGAAACGGACGGCAAAAGGATCCTCGAAAGCTTCTTCAAGCTCACGGGGGTTGATGTTGCGGAGATCGAATTGAACGTCGAGAAGGTCGAGTTCCATGGCGGTAGTTTGCGGATAGGTGGGGAAAGTGCAAGCGGAGATGAGGCGGGAAATTTTTAAGCACGAATTTTGAAATTCTTTAGGTGGCTAATAAATCTTGAAGCGTTAAAGCATACCGAGTGATCCAATCCGGCAGAGCCCGCTCCTATCACGGCCATGACCCGACGGACAAAAAAACGACTCCTCATTTTGGGTCTGGTCACGCTGCTGCCAGCGGGGGTCATCGCCTGCCGCCTGCCTGCGATAGGCGCAGCAATGATCCTGCATCCACTGCACCGTCCAGTCATTGCGTCACCACCGCCGCAGTGCCATGAAGTGACATTCAACGTCGGCGGAATCAGCCTCCAAGGCTGGCGTGGCGATGGGGCCGGCAACTTCCGGGGGACCTTGGTTTACCTCCATGGCGTCGCGGACAACCGCGCGAGCGGAGCTGGCGTCATCAAACGTTTTCAAAAACGCGGTTTCGATGTGGTCGCCTACGACAGTCGGGCCCATGGGGAATCCGGCGGTGACGCGTGCACCTACGGCTACTTCGAAAAGGAGGATATCGAACGCTGGATTGACGAAGTTCTTGATCCCAAGCCAAGCAAGTAAGGTAAGCCTAACGAAACCAAAGAGCAGAGACACGCATGTCCCTTCCCTCGGAAGCCCTGCTCAGCGTAGAAACGCTTCGTGCAGTCCGCCGTCCACGGTGATGACCTGGCCAGTGGTTTTGTTCAGGCGCTGCGAGAGCAGGAGGAAATACGCTTCCGCTTGGTCGGCGGGGGTGATCGGTTCTTTCGTTAGAGTGCGATCGGCATAAAACTGCGCCAGCTTGCCCACGAGCGACTCGGTTTCCTCGTCGTCGCTGTAGGGAATGGCGTATTTCGCCAGCGAACCGATCACGCGGTCGCGCGGGAACATGGCGGAACCTTGGACCACGGTCGCGGGAGCGACGCCGTTGACGCGGACCAGCGGGGCAAGCTCGATGGCGAGCTCGCGGATAAGGTGGTTCGCAGCGGCTTTCGAAGTATCGTAAGCGAGCGTCCCCTTTTTCGCGACAGCGGCATTGGCGGATGTTGTTAGAACGAGATTACCCTTGAGTCCTTGCTCCTGCCACGTCTTGAATGCTTCGTCGGCGACGAAGTAGCTACCGGTGACATTGATGTTGAAAGTGAGCGCCCATTTGTCGTCGGGGATGTGGCCGCTGATGTCGGCAGGGACGAAAATGCCGGCGGTGACGGCGATGGAATCGAAACCGCCGTAGGCGATAGCGACATCGTCGAGCATACGGCGGATGGAGGCGCGGTCGGTGATGTTAGTTGCAAGACCGATGGCAAGACCGCAATCGGATAGACCGGTGCCAGCGACGCCTATGCCGACTCCGTATTTGTCGGTGATTTCCTTTGCGGTGGCTTTCGCGGCGTCCTCGTTGAGATCGACGCAGACGATGTGTCCGCCTTCCTTGACGAGGCGATGAGCGGCTTCTTTGCCGATGCCGGAGCCGGCGCCGATGACGATGATGACTTGACGGGCGAGTTCTTTTTCAGCGGGCATGCGCTTGAGTTTCGCCTCTTCTAGCAGCCAATACTCGATATCGAACGCTTCCTGTTGGGGGAGGGAGATATAGGTATCGATAGCTTCGGCGCCACGCATGACTTCGACGGCGCAGTTATAAAATTCCGCAGTGACGCGTGACTCGGATTTGTCCTTGCCCCAAGCAATCATGCCGATGCCTGGAATGAGCACGACGGTTGGATTCGGGTCGCGCATGGCGGGTGAGTTAGCGTGTTTGCACAGCGCGTAATACTCGGCGTAGTCCTCGCGGTAGCCATCTAGTCCGGCGGCGAGCTTAAGTTTCAAGGCGGCGGCGTCCTCGGTCTGCGGATTCCAGTCCACGTAGAGCGGCTTAATCTTGGTGCGGAGGAAATGATCGGGACAGCTCGTGCCAAGCCCGGCGAGGCGGGTGGCGTCTTTCGAGTTCACGAAGCGCAGGATCTTTTCATCGTCCTGCACAGTGCCGATGAAACGCTTCTGTTGGGAAACCTGGCCGCGCAGCCATGGCAGGATAGAGACCAGTGTATCGCGACGCTGCTCGGGCGATAGAGTCTGATACTTCGCACCCCCGAAGGCCGTGGCGTCGCCGCCTTTGGCCGCGTATTTTTCCTCGATGTAGGCGGAAGCTTTTTCGATGCAATCGAGGGTGTAGGTGTAGCAGGCCTTTTCCTCGTCGTCCCAGGAAATGAAGCCGTGCTGGCCCATCATGATGGACTTCACGCTCGGGTCGCTTTTCACGATCTCCTGCATGGCGAGGCCGAGTTCGAAGCCCGGGCGCATCCACGGCACATAGCCCATTTCGCCGCCGAAGATTTCCTTCGTGAGTTTCTCACAGTTTTGCGAAGCGGCGATGGCGATGATCGCATTCGGGTGCATGTGATCGACGAACTTCGCCGGAATGAAGCTGTGAAGCGGCGTGTCGATGGACGAGGCGCGCGGGTTCAGATTGAAGGTGGCGTGCGTGTACATGCCGACCATTTCGTCCTCGGCGGGCGACTTCAGACCCTTGTCCTCGCGGGCCGCGTAGAGGTTCTGGAGGTCGAGCAGTTTCTGCTGATAGAGTGAGGAAAAATTTTCTCGCTTGCTGGTGCGGAGGTCGCCGCCGGAACCCTTGACCCAGAGGACTTCGACCGCTTGGCCGGTGAGCGGGTCCTTTTCAAGAGCCTTCGACGAGGTGTTGCCACCGCCGGTGTTGGTGATGCGCTGGTCGCTGCCGAGTAGGTTCGAGCGATAGGCGAGCTTATCGACGGCATTGAGACCGGCGGCTTGCGCGTCGTCCCAGAGGTGGTTTACGTAGTGGTAGGTGGACATGGACGGAGGTCAGGGTCTCAGCCTGGAAGCAGGCTCTTCACCGCGTCGCGCTCTTCCTTGAGCTCGTTGATGGACAAGTCGATTTTTTCGCGGCTGAAGGCGTCGATGGGGAGGCCTTGGACGATCTCCCATTTGCCGTTTTCGATGGTGCGGATCGGGAACGACGCCATCAGGCCTTTTTCGATGCCGTAGGAGCCGTCCGAACAAACGGCGACGGAATGCCAGTCGCCGACCGGAGTCGGGGTGATGAGGCTTTTCACGGTGTCGAGAGCGGCATTCGCGGCGGAGGCGGCGGAGGATGCGCCGCGGGCCTTGATTATGGCGGCACCGCGTTGTTGGACGGTGCTAATAAAATCGCCTTTGAGCCAAGCGACGTGGGAAATCACGTCGGTGGCGACACGGCCATTGATTTTGGCATTGGTGAAATCCGGATACTGGGTGGCCGAGTGGTTGCCCCAGATGCAGAGGTTGGTGACCTTCGATGGATGGACGCTGGCTTTCTTAGCGAGCTGGCTTTTCGCTCGATTTTCATCGAGCCGGGTCATCGCGAAGAAGCGGTCCTTGGGAATACCCTCAGCGTTGCTCATGGCGATGAGGGCATTCGTGTTGCAGGGATTTCCCACCACCAGCACGCGGACATCTCTGGCGGCATTGCGGGCGATGGCTTTGCCTTGGCCGGTGAAAATCTTGCCATTGATTCCTAGCAGATCGTTGCGTTCCATTCCGGCTTTGCGGGGAACCGAGCCGACTAACAGCGCCCAGTTCGCGCCCTTGAATCCCTCGTTGAGATCCGCCGTGCCGATCACTTCGTTGAGGAGGGGAAAGGCGCAGTCATCGAGTTCCATCATCACCCCTTGCAGAGCCGCCATGCCCGGTTCGATTTCTATCAGACGGAGATTGACCGGTTGATCGGGTCCGAAGACGAAGCCGGAAGCGATGCGGAAAAGCAGGGCATAGCCGATTTGGCCGGCCGCACCGGTGATGGAGACGGTGATGGGAGTTTTCATGAGAAATGGGGTGGCGATGTGGCTGCTAGATCGGTTTATTTGACTGCTGCTAGAATCTGTTCAGTGAGCATCTGGACGAGTTTTTCCGCTTCGGGGTCGAGCTTGCCACCTGTGGAAGAAGCTGCTTTGTCCGGAATCTGGCAGACGGTGCCGGGCTGGAATGCGGCATTGTCGCAAAGCTGGCATTCTTGCCAGTTGGCGCGCTTGTCGTCCATGCCGAGCACTTTGCGGAGTGCGATGAGTTCCTTGGCTTGGCCACTGGTGATGGTGAGGAGCTTGCCACCATTGATCTGCGAGGCGACCCAGATGGTTTTGCAATAGGACTCGACGTTCTCCATTTTCCAATACGCGTCCTCGATATCCTTGCCCCACGTGATGACACCGTGGTTGACCATCAGTACGGCCATGTGATCGACGGCAGCATCACCGACGGCGACAGCATTGGCAGGTGTGCCGGGAGTCTGATATTCCGATAGACCGATTTGGCCGAGGAAGACCTCCGCTTCAGGAATCATACAAGTCGGCGGCTGCACGCCGGCGACGGCAAAGGCAGTGCCGTGCGGCGGGTGCGCGTGGCAGCAGGCTTTTGCCTTGGGCTGGCGCTTCATGATCGCAAGGTGGGTCATGCACTCGGAGGTGCGCTTGTATTTCCCAGCGAGTTGCACGCCTTCCATGTCCACGAGGCACATTTGCTCAAGTGTCATGAAGCCTTTTGAAACGAGGGTGGGGGTGCAGAGGACGAGGTTGTCGCCGACGCGAATCGTTAGATTGCCGCCGTTGCCATCGGTGTATTCGCGATTCCACATGCGCTGGCCGATCTCAACCATGCGCTTCTTGAGCTCGACGATGGCTGGGGAGTTGAAGAAGGCTGCGATTTCCATGGGAGTCTTCGGATCCTTGCCGGGAGTCCATTTGAATTCGTAATCTGGCAGGATCGGTTCGGCGTAGGTGGTGGCTTGCGCGGTAGGCGCGGAGCTGCCCGCTCCACCGGCGCGCACCGGGCCGAGACCATCGCGGAGCACGTCCTTGGCGGAAGGTGTTAGGATGGAACCTTTTGGAAGATCGGCGGCCGTTTTCCCGGATTTCAGGTGGGCTTCGATATCGGTGGCGGTGAAGACTTGCTTGCTCATGAGTTAGGATAGTTGGAAGGGTTTACGCGGCAGGTGGTTCGTACGAAAGGGAATCGAAAATGGCGACGGTGATGGCGTCGATTGGGATCGGGAAATCAAATGGGGCAGTGGCTTCCGCGCCCTCGACGATGCCGACGATGTCACCGTCACCGGCGCCGAGGTTGTCATAGGCGACAAGCGAAAATTGGGCGGAAACAGAAGGCGCTTTCCGGCAGGCGTCGTTGAATTGCCCGGCGTCAAGCGGATTGACCATGAGCCAGCGCCCGCCTTTGAAGGAGGGATCTTGGATACTCAGGGTCACTCGACCGATGACTTGGGCTACGCGCACTTGCTGCTATTTTAAATTTGAGATTTTAAATTTGAGATTCAATCCACGATGCCTTGAATGAAGTTTCGGATCGGTGATTTGTCGTCGTGGACGATATGCCGTGCACCCAGTCCGTCCGTGGAAACCATCACCTTCGAATGAAGACCGGCTCCGAACAGATCGATGGCGACCATCGGTGCTCCGCTTAGCTTCTCATTTGCATCGAGAGCCTGGCACAGCATCATTTTGTATCCTTTAAGTGAAGGATGGGAATGACTGCTGACCGCATGGCCGACGACTTGGGCGAGAATCATGGTGGGTGGGGCTGGGGTTATTAGTTATAGGTTATTAGTTATTAGGAAGAGGTGTTTCAAAACGTATAACTTTTAACCAATAACTTCTAACTTGATTTCAAATGATCCGGAGGTTTTCCACGAGCACACAGCGGCGAACGCGGGTGAAGGTCTTGGGAGTGGTGATTCCCTCACCCGTCGTGGTGGCGATGGAGTAGGAAAGGTAACCTTCTCCACCGAGGCCGAGGCCGGCGACGGAGGCACCGTTTTTCACAAAGATGGTGGTGTCCATTTCCTTGGCCATGTAAGTCATGTGATCGACGTCCTTGGTGTGGATGATGGCGGAGTGGCGGTAGTTGTGTTCGGCGCGTTTCGCCTCGCGGACGCCGGTTTCGAAGTCGGGCACGGGGACGATCGGCATCATCGGCATCATCTGCTCTTCTTGGACAAACGCATGATCCGCGTCGGTCTCGGCGAAAAGGAGTTGGGTGCCGTTAGGAACGGTGGTTCCGGCGTGTTCGGCGAGTTTTGAGGGATCGGCACCGACGAGGGCGCGGTTCACAGATGCGTGCGAGCAACCTCCACCTTCGCCCGGCTTGAAGGTGAATGCGGCGGCAGTTAGTTTTTCCAACTGCTGCGAGTTGATACGGGCAGCACCAGCTTTTTGAAGTTCCTCGCAGAACCGGCTGAATACGGAACCCACGACGAAGACGGCTTTCTCACCGATGCAGAGAAGGTTGTTATCGAATGCGCCACCTTCGACAATGCCACGGGCGGCACGGGCGAGATCGGCGGTTTCATCGACGACGACGACTGGATTTCCTGGGCCGGCGCAGATCGCGCGCTTGCCGGATTTCATCGCCGCATTGACGACCGCCGGGCCGCCGGTGATGGCGAGCAGGGCGACGTGCGGGTTCTTGCAAAGTAGATCGAAGGACTCCAAGGACGGGCTTTCCACGGTGGTGATCAGGTTTTCGATGCCGAGCTCACGTTTGATCGCTTCGTTGTAAGCGCGCACAGCCATCGCCGCGCTGCGGGCACCGCCGGGATGCGGATTAAAAACGACGGAGTTTCCGGCAGCCACCATGTTGATCACATTTCCCGTTAGAGTGGGAACGGAATGGGTGACAGGAAGGATTGCACCGATCACACCGAAGGGCGCGTATTCTTCGAGTGTGATGCCGCCATCACCGCTCATGGCGTATGGCTGAAGCCACTCGGTACCGGGAACATTTTTGGTGATGAGTAGCTTAGCGATCTTGTGATCGAGGCGGCCGATCTTGGTTTCCTCAAACTCGAAGCGGCCCCACGGCTCGGCATTTGCGACGGCCAGAGTCTTGACGATTTCGATGACCTTCGCACGTCCGGCGACTCCGAGTTTTTTCAGTTGGAGGTGCGCTTCGTGCGCGGCTTCTGCCGCCTTGTCCACACAAGTGAAAACACCGTATCTGCCTTCGCTGCCAGAGCAACTACAGCCGCATGATGATGATTTCGCTGCGGCTGCCTGAGCGGGTACTGGTGCCTGGCCGTTAGCTGCTGTTATCCGGGAGACGACGGCTTCCACCACGGAGCGGAGGGTTTCGGGATCGAGAGTTTTCATGCAAAAAGTAGTGCGTCGGGAAATTTGAAAAATGCGGATCAGCCGCCTTTATAGACCGTTTTGCCGAGGACTTCGACGCGGTCGATGATGGCGACGATGGCAGCGTCCACCGGGATCAGTTTAAGTCCCTGTGCGGCACGGGCCGAGCTGCCCTGACAGAAAAGCACCAGCTCACCTTCGCCGGCACCAACGGTATCGATGGCGACGATGGTGTTCTGGCCGTCCTTGAATTTGGACGGATCCTTGTCGTCCACGAGCTTCGGGCGCAGGATCAGGAGTTTCCTCCCGACCATGAGCTCGTCCTTTTTCGTGGAGACGACTTGTCCGATGACTTCTGCTAGGAACATCAGGGTTGTGGGGTGACCACGCCCACAGCCGGTTAGGACTGCGGGCGCGGCATGACAGGATTATTTGCGCGGAGCGCGAGCGGCGGCACCCGGATCCTTGGGAAGGACACCGTCGATGGCATCGTCCGGACGGGCGATGACATGAGCGCTGACGACTTCGCCGGCTTCGGCCGCCGCCGCGGCACCGGCATCGAGCGCGGCTTTCACTGCTGCGACATCGCCAGTGACGACGGCATTGCAGAGCGCACTGCCGACTTGTTTCATCGGACCGGCGAGTTCGACGTTTGCGGATTTGAGCATCGCGTCAACGCCAACGACGAGACAGGCGAGGCCGCGGGTTTCTAGAAGTCCAACTGCTTGTTTGGCCATGGTAGTATTAGTTTAGTGTGAATGGTTAGAGATGAGAGTATTAGGAAAGCTTGCGGAAAACTTCGCGGGCGAGGACGAGCTCCTCGTTGGCGGGGATGACGATGATTTTTACGAGTGAATCGTCGGCACTGATAATGGCCTCGGTGGCGCGGCAGGCGTCGTTCTTGTTGGGATCGAGCCGGATACCGAAGCCTTCGAGATTTTTGCAAACCGCAGCACGCAGGGCGCTGCCGTTTTCGCCAATGCCGGCTGTGAAGACGAGTGCATCGAGACCGCCGAGTGCAAAGGTGAAAGCACCGATGCAGTGGCGGATCGAATGGACGAGCGCGTCGATGGCAAGTTGGGCGTCGGTATTGCCTTGCGCGGCAGCGGCATTGATATCGCGGATGTCGTTAGAGACTCCGGACAAACCTAACAGCCCGGATTCCTTGGTGAGCTGACGTTCCGCTTCATCGAGTGAGATGCCAAGCGTGCGCATCGCATAAGGAATCGCTCCGGAATCGAGTTCGCCCACGCGGTTGTTCTGTGGCAGACCGCTCTGTGGGGAAAATCCCATACTGGTGCTGATCGCCACCCCGTTGAGGATGCCAGTCACCGAACTGGAACCACCGAGATGGCAGGAAACAACGCGCAAAGGTCGCCCGCTAACCGGCTGAGGTCCGTCGAGATAGAGCCGACGCGCGATTTCGGCAACGTCATTTCTATCACAAAGCTCGGCAGAGCGTTCGGCGATGAACTTGTGGCTCGCGCCATGGAACCCATAGCGACGGATGCCAATATCACGCCAAGCGCGAGGAATCGCGTATAGGGCGGACGCAGCGGAAATCCACTGGTAGAACGCGGTTTCAAACAGCGCCACGAGACGAGCCTTGGGCAGTGATTTTTCAAACTGCCGGATGCCGGCCGCGTAAGGCGGGTTGTGCGCGGGAGCGACGGCGGTAAAACCTTCGAGCGCGTCGATCACCTTCTGATCCGCGATCACACAACCGCTGAGATCCTTGCCGAGAACGGTCTTGAAACCGACGGCATCTATCTCATCCGGGCTGCTGATGATGCCGTCGCGCTGGAGGGTCGCGAGGGCATCCTCGATTACCGCCGCGTAGTCCGTCACCCGTTCGTAGCCGCCCTTGGCGATGTCATTTCCACCGTTCTCATCCATACGGAAGAGACGGTATTTGAATGACGTTGAGCCAAGGTTGGCGACGAGGACGAGCATGGTTAATTTGAAATTTCAGATTTGAGATTTCAAATCAGGCAATCCAGGTACCGAGCTTCGACAGGTCGTCATGCGGACGTGGAATGATCTGCACCGAGGTGACAGTGCCGATCTTGGAGGCGGCGGCGGCGGCGGCGTCTAGGCCGGCTTTCACTGCTGCGACATCGCCGGTGAAGAATCCGGTGACGAGGCCGGAGCCGATTTTATCCCAGCCGGTCATTTTGATATTGGCGGCCTTGAGGGCGGCGTCCGAGGCTTCGATGAGGGCGACGAAACCTTTGGTTTCGATGATGCCGATTGCTTGCTTGGCCATGTTGGTAAGAAGTTGAGAGTTGGTAGTTGATGGTTGAGAGAAGGATCTCAGGCAATGCCGAACTGAGTGAGAAGCTCGTTGTGCGGGCGGGCGATGACGTGCGACGAGACGAGTTCGCCGACGCGACCGGCGGCTTCGGCTCCGGCATCGACGGCGGCTTTCACGCTGCCGACGTCACCGGTGACGAGGACGGTGAGGAATCCGCCGCCGGTTTGGATTTGTTTCACGAGGGTGACGTTGGCGGCTTTCGCCATCGCGTCGGTGGCTTCGACGCTGCCGACGTAGCCTTTGGTTTCGATCATGCCGAGTGCTGTGCTCATAGTTTTATTGGTGATGGATTGGATTGAGAGTTATTTGATCAGTTCGCAGAAAGTGTCGGGCTTCAGGCCACAGGCGTTGCCCTCGTCGGTATCGATGTGGACTTCGTTTTTGAATGACGGATCCACGCGGACGACGAGGTTGTCGAAGGTCATGCCGAGCGGTCCGTGAACCTTGAGCTTCATGACATCGAGGTGTTTCACGCCATAAAATGCCGCGTCTTCGGGGTTCATGTGGGCATGCGGCTGGGCACGGATGACGCCTTCATCCAGTTGGAAATAACCATGCGGGCCCATTAACATGCACCCGGGGGTGCCCGCGATGTCGCCGGACATGCGGACCGGAATGTCGAATCCAAGGGCGATGGCGTCCGTGTAAGCGAGCTCGACCTGGTTGAGGCTGCGGCACGGGCCGAGAATGCGGAGGTTGGAAATGATCCGGCTCCGGGGACCGATCAGCGTGATGAATTCTTCCGCCGCGTATTGGCCTTCCTGATAAAGGGCCTTCATCGGCGTGAGCTTGTGGCCAGGGCCGAAAAGTGCTTCGACGGCTTCCTGCGTGAGGTGGCAATGACGTGCGGAAATGTTGACAAGCAAAGCATTTGGCGCTTTGGATGCGGCGGGCAATGGGATACCTAGACGAGCGTAAACCTGCTCGCGAACGAGGTGTTCAACGACTGCTCGCGGCGGAGATTGGGTAAGCGGTGCGGCCATCGGTGACTTTGTTTTGCTGGATTTGATTGACAAGTCAACAACAAAAACCAATATTTCCCAAAGAAACGCAGAAATACACGAATTTTGCTCGCCATTGATCGCCATCGCCGGATTTTAGATCTGCTAAACCAAGCAGGTACGCTGAGAACCATCGAAACCGCCGCCGACCTCGGCGTGACGGATGAGACGGTGCGCAAGGATTTCGAGGTCTTGGAAAAACGCGGCGAGTTGATTCGGATTCACGGCGGGGCGAGTCGGCCAGAGCGGACTCGTGAGGAACTCCCCTTCAATGAACGCCAGGCGATCCGCCGGGAGGAAAAGCTGGCCATCGCGAAAATCGCCGCGAGCCGGATTCAGGCAAACGACACGATCTTCCTTGATGCCAGCTCGACGGTCCTGACTCTCACGGAATTCCTGCCGGATCTGCCGCTGACGATTCTAACCAACGCGCTCAATGTCTTCACCGCGCTCTCTGATAGACCGAACCTCGATCTGATCTGCACGGGTGGCTTGTTCGACTCCAAGTCACGTTCATTCATCGGTCTAACGGCGGAAAAATCCCTGCAACGCTATAACATCCACCGCATGTTCTTTTCGGGCAGCGGCCTCCATCTGGACCGCGGTGTGAGCGAGAGCAATTCCCGGCAAGCGGCCTTCAAGGAACGCGTCATCGCCAATGCGGAGGATGTGGTGTTTCTAGCGGACCACTCGAAGCTGGGGCAGAAATCGGCGTTCTTCTTCGCAGAGGTGGAAAATCTGAGCTGCCTCATCACTGACAAAGCAGCGGATGCGGAATTCATCCAACAGCTCCACGGACGCGGGGTCGAGGTGCTACAGGGGGACTGATTCACAGTCGCCTTACAACCACCTCCCCACTAACTTGGCAGTTACAGACGTCGGGCGTCCCGCCAGTTGTGTTCTGAGAATCGTCTCAACAAGGTCTGCGAGGTGGCGGCTGTTAGTATTCAGGCGCGTGAAGCTCATTGCTTGGATGCTCGGCTGTGCCAGGATCTGATAGGTCAAAGATGCGGATGATTTCCGGGCTGACACGGC
>JAYVNM010000131.1:0-4115 GCA_043758445.1 Akkermansiaceae bacterium
TTTGAAATTCACCGTGCTGCGCCAAGCTCCCGACGACGCCAAGGTGACTCACGGAAATTCCTGCGAACGCAAGGCCCTACTCGATCTCGTAACGGCAGGCGGGGCTTATCGTGCCCGGATAGCAAGCCCGCTTCAAACCCGCCTTGCTATAACTTCCCCCCGAAGCAGTCATTCCAAAAAAACAGGGGCGTCCACCTATTTTCCCCAACGAAGCATTGAGCATGCCGAACAGTTCTGGGTAGAACTTAAAAAATGAAAAAAATATGGACATTTTTGCCGAAATGTTAGATCTGGAGCCTTGTCGTAATGTTTAAGTGGGCTTAGCCTGCGCTGACAAGTGTTTCCCAATCCATGCAAGACCCAGCAAACCTCCTCACCCATACCCGAACCACCGGCAGAAACCGCCACCAGGGCTTCACCTTGGTTGAAAACAATTGGGACATCAACATTCTGCGCTACGGACCTCCCATAGGCACCGATCCGTCTCAGATTCTCTATATGACATTGGGATATGATCGCTTCGACGAAAACGCGGGAAAAGCTTACGCCCCCCTACCTACAGACGGGACTCCGAAACCCATTTATTATCTGGAAAACCAAAACGCCCTGGGTTCCTTTATCGATGGGCATGTTGAGGTGCTCAAAGCCCCAATCCCGTCGAGGAATTCAAATAACGCTGGTCGCAGGGTTTGCTCCGATCCCGTAACGGTCATCACATGAAAGACGATTACCAGCAACGCGGAATCAAACGGTCCCTTTCATTCGGCAAGCGGTTCGCTGTGGGGTGGCTCTTGCCGGTCGTGCTTTTGATGGGGTTCGCCGCCCTCTTCAATCACAACCACCCGCGCCTCTCCAGTACGGAGGGTGGGTTCAATCTCCTGGGTCAGGCGGTGGTCACTTTGAGTGTGCTTGGGGCCGTTGTCATTCTCGACTTGATCATCGTGCTGTTCCCTTCCCGCAACGTCACCGCACTTATTGCAGTCACTCTCACGCCTGCCTTTATCGGCGCGGTCGTGATCGTGCTGGCGCAGTGAAGCCTGCCGGAAACTCTTCAATTTTCTTCAGTCCGCATCCCTCGTGTAAGGACCCGTCAGGCCGCTACCGGATTCTCCCATGGTAAAATCCGCAACTCTTGCTAAGATGCGGACACATTGCCTCCTATGAAATTGCTCATCATCCCCATCCTCGCACTGTTAGCCCCGATTCCCGCACGTGCCGATTTCCAAGAACTCGTGAAAACCGGCGATGCCCACGAGGCGAAATTCGAGTTTGACCAAGCCCTTGAATCCTATCTGCCGGCCGAAAAACTGGAGCCCGGAAACGTCGCGCTGTTAGTGAAAATTTCCCGCCAATACGCCCTCCGCATGAGCGACCTGCCCAAAGATGCCGATAAGCTCGCTTCGGGTCGCAAGGCGCTGGCGTATGCCGAGCGGGCAATCGCCGCTGCGCCCAATGAGTGTGATCCGAACCTCTGCGTGGCGATCTGCCTAGGCAAGATCACGCCCTTTCTTGGGGCCAAGGAAAAAGTCGAGGCCTCGCGAAAAATCAAGGAAGCCGCAGACAAGGCGGTGAAAATCGATCCGAAAAATGACTACGCCTGGCACCTGCTAGGGCGTTGGCATCAGTCCCTCGCGAACATCGGCGGCGTCACTCGCGCCATGGCCTCAATCATCTACGGCGGCCTCCCGGCGGCGTCGAATGAGCAGGCGGTGGAATGTTTCAAAAAAGCCATCGCCCTCAATCCCAAGCGCCTCGTCCATGTGGTCGAATTGGGTCGCACCTACGCCATGATGGGCCACAAAGCAGACGCCGTGAAATACCTGCAACAGGGCCTCGCCATGCCGAACAAGGAAAAGGACGATCCCGAATCCAAGCAACGCGGCCAGGCCACGCTCAAGGATATTTCCTAACGACCGTCACTGACTATCGAGACTCTCCAGCCACTGGTTGAGAATTTCCACGGCGGCGGCTTGATCGATGATTCCTTTCTGTTGTTTCGCACTGCGACCGGCGGCATGGAGTTTTGCGGCGGCAGTGGAAGTTGTTAAAGTTTCATCGACGAAGACCAGTGGGATGCCGGGGATGCGCGCGCACAGGAGTTCGGCAAAGCTACGGACCTTAGCGGCGGAAGTTCCCTCGCTGCCATCCATGCGGACGGGCAGGCCGACGATGAGGGTGCGGATCTTGCGAATTTCCACCAAGCGGACGATGCGGGCGATGGCGTCTCCCTTGCTTTGGTCAATCGTCTCGACCGGATGCGCCAGGATGCCGAAATCATCCGTCGCGGCGACGCCGATGCGGGCCTCGCCATGATCGAGGCCGAGCGCGGGGTGAGGAGAGTGGGTATGGTCCGTGGTCAACTCTGCGCAGTGTGATGGTGGCGGCGCGGCTTGCAAGGGCGGATGGTAAATCGTGTATTTGCTATCTTCACAGCAGTTCCTCCGGCAGGACGTCGGCGAGCTTCTTGATGGCATCCGCCTGATGACGGTTGGCGATGAGCAGGGCGTCCGGGGTTTGGACGATGATGAGGTCATCCACACCTAACAGGGCGATGCGGGTGCCGGGGCGGGCGTTGAAGATGATGTTGTTTTCCGAATCGATTTCGGTGATCGGTTCGTTGGCGCGGTTTTCGTCACCGTAGCATTCGAGATACTTGGCTATGGAAATCCAAGAGCCGACGTCGTCCCAGTCGAAGGTGGCCTCAATGTTGAGGACGCGGTCGGCTTTTTCCATGAGGGCGTAGTCGATGGAGATGGGGGTGAGTTGGGGAAATTGCGCCGCCACGGTGGCTGTTAGATCAGCTGCGCTGCGCAACTCGGAGACGAAATGCGCGAGTTGCGGCGCGTGGCTGGTGAGTTGCTGGATCACAGTGGGAATCGACCACACGAACATGCCGGCATTCCATGTGAAATGGCCTTGGGCGAGAAACTGCTCCGCGAGCTCTGGCGCGGGCTTTTCCCGGAACCGCTTCACCTCGACCGGCGGGTTTTCACCAACCAAACCGGGAATGCACGCCGGGTCGCCGCGCTCAATGTAGCCATAGGACGGGCAGGCCCAGGTGGGACGGATGCCGATGGTGACAAGGCCATTGGATTTTTCCGCCGTGTTCAGGGCATCACGCATGACCGAGTGGTAGGTGGCGGTGTCTTGAATGAGCTGATCTGAGGGCAGCACCATCATGACCGCATTCGGATTCCGGGCGGCGACAATGCCAATGCCGAGGGCGACGGCGGGGGCGGTGTCGCGTTTGGCGGGCTCGGCAAAAATGTTTGCAGCAGGCAGCATGGTGGCAATGGCGCGCACGGCTTCGACTTGCAGAGAATTGGTGAGGATCAGGATGTTTTCCAGCGGGACTAAGCCATCCAGGCGCGAGATAGTTTGCGCCAGCAGGGTGCCGTCGCCGAAGAGATCGAGGAGCTGTTTGGGCCGGGAATTGCGGCTGAGCGGCCAGAAGCGGGTCCCGGAGCCGCCGGCAAGGATGAGGGCGTAGGTGTTGTCGAGGGTAGGCATCGCCGCAGTGTTCCTCAACGGTGGCGGCTCGAAAAGCGGGAATCTGGAACATTTTGCGTTTCCGGAGTTGTCGTTAGTGCGGAAAAGGCCTAGATCATTGCCATGGCAGACGACTATTCCGAAACGACTCCGGCGTGGATTGAGACCAGCGCATTGACCGCACCCGCGCTGTTAGGCGCGGCGGCGGGCTTATTGTTAGGTGATTTAATGCACCGCAGTGCGCGGCGCGGGGTCGGGATCGGCCTGGGCGTGCTGGGCATCGCGGCTTTACTACCATTCGCAGTGGATGGCGTGGCATGGCTGGTGACTGGGCCGCGCAGCAAGTTCGGCGTGCGGCGAAGAATCCAGCGCATCCGGGATGCTGGCATCGTCGCGCCGAAATACGATGACGTGGAAGAAGAATTGCGCGAGCAAGGTCTGCTCTGAGTGGCCGTTTTGGTGTTATGAGATTTCTGGATTTTTTCCCATAGCGGGTTACTCAGGTAATTGAGAGAATGTTAATCCGCGAGGATTGCGGTAGGAACCGCCGTTGCCGGCGGCCCCCCGCGCAGATCCGTACGTGAAGAATTACCTCATACGGCTCCTGCCTTGAGTCGGGCGCGGAA
>JAYVNM010000132.1:0-32651 GCA_043758445.1 Akkermansiaceae bacterium
CACCGCAGTCGCATAGGTTCCATAGATCGGAGCAGTTTTGTCAGAGAAGCCAGAGCTATGGCAAAAATGCCAGAGGTGCTCTGTTGACCGCTTACGCCGGACTCGCCGTTTCCTACGAACAACCAATTCATTTGAAAACTTTGAAATACCAAACCATGTTACTTCCCACGGCGAGGTTGCTTGTCTGGCGAAAAAAAGCGAAGCCCTCCTGATGCGCACGCTCACACTTCATGCTTCTTCGCAAGCCACTGCAACAAAGCATCGACGAATTCTCCACTTTGTTTACTATTCCGGCGAAACCATCCCGGAAATCTGGCATCGCACACGATAACCTATAACTTCCAACCCAACTCCCAATGAACATCCAGAAACTCATGAAACAAGCCCAGCAGATGCAGGCCGGGCTTGCCGCGAAACAAGAAGAACTCGCCATCCAGACCGTCGAGGCCTCCGTTGGCGGCGGCAAGGTCCACGTCATCGCCACCTGCTCGGGCGATGTCCTGGCGATCAAAATCGACACTTCCGTCATCGACCCTTCCGACGCCGAGTTTCTCGAAGACCTTGTGCTCAAGGGCGTTCAGGAAGCTCTTGCCAAGGGCAAAGAAAAGTCCGCAGCGGAAATGAAAAAACTCACCGGCGGCCTTGGCATTCCGGGCCTTTAAGCCTTTTGATAAAGCACGCGAATGGCTGAAGATTATCCTTGGTCGATGGTTTTCTCGGTGGCGGCGTCGATGATGGCGAAGCGCTCGCGGTTGAGGGTGGGATCCGAGCGGAAAATGAGGCGACCGGAGTGCGAGCGCTCAAGTTCGCCCAACAGCTTGGCGTCTTCGCTTTTGAAGCGGTTGAGGACATCCGAATTCACGATGACAACGATGTCGCCGATGGTGTCGCGATGTTTCTGAATCATGGTATTGAGGCGGCGCTGGATCTCGACGGACATAGTCATCGGCGTCTTCACGCGGGCGCGGCCTTGGCAATACGGACAGGGTTCATACATCGAGTCCCGCAGGGATTCGTTGAGTCGCTGGCGGGTCATTTCCATCAGGCCGACGGGGGAAATCTGCAGCACCTGGGTTTTGGCCTTGTCCTTCTTGAGCCGGTCCTTGATCGCCTTGTAAACCGTCTGCTGGTCCTTGCGGTGACGCATGTCGATGAGGTCGATGACGACCAGCCCGCCGATGTTGCGGAGGCGGAGTTGGCGGGCGACTTCCTGGGCGGCCTCAACGTTGGTTTCCAGGATCATTTTATCCACATCCTTGGAGCCGCGGTTGCGCCCGGTGTTGACGTCGATGGCGATGAGAGCTTCGGTTTCGTCAATGACGATGTAGCCGCCGCAGGGCAGCCAGACTTGGCGAGAGAATGCCTCGTCGATTTGTTTTTGGATGCCGACGCGCTCGAAGATCGGCTGGCCGACCGAGGACGGCATGTAGTGGATGCGGCGCTTGGCCCGGCGCGAGATTTTACCGGCGATGGTGCGGATCATTTCCGTAGTCTCGGCATCGTCGCACATCACTTGGTCGATCTCATCGGTTAGGAAATCGCGGGCGGTGCGCTCGATCAGGCCGGGTTCTTGGAAGATACAAGCCGGGGCCGGATTGTTCGCGCGGCGGGCCTCGATTTCATCCCATTGTTCTAGCAACATGTGGAGATCGCGGACGAAATGCCGGGCGCGCGTGCCTTGGGCGATGGTCCGCATGATGATGCCCATGCCCTCGGGGACGGCGAGTTTCTGGACGATCTTGCGCAGACGGGCACGCTCCTTGGGATCCTCGATCTTGCGGGAAATCCCGAATTGCTCGGTGAAGGGCATGAGAACGAGGTAGCGGCCGGCGAGGGATATGTTTGTCGTGACGCGCGGCCCTTTGGTGCCGATGGGTCCCTTGGAAACCTGAATGACGATTTCCGAGCCGATCGGATAGATGTCTGGAATGTCCTTGGAAGTGATTTTTTTCTGCTGCTTCTTTTTACCCTCGCGCTGGATTTCCTCAAGGCCGCCATCGAGCGCGGCAGGGATAGCATCCCAGAAGTGAAGGAACGCGTTTTTGTCGAGGCCGATGTCCACGAACATCGCTTTGAGGCCGCCCTCGATGTTCTTGACGCGGCCTTTGAAGATGCCGCCGACGATGTTCTGATCGCCCTCGCGCTCGACGGTGTATTCTTCAAGGACGCCGTCCTCTAACAGCGCCACACGGCGTTCGAGTTTTTCCACGTTGACGACGATGCTGTTGCCACGGGAAGGGTTGGGTTTGCCGATGCCGAGGAGTCTTTTGATGTGTTGGATCATGTTGATGGGATTGAAAATGTTAGTATGTGTAGGTGGTGGTTGGGGGAAAATCAGTGTTCTTTGATAGGGATGGCCTTCGGGATGATAGATCCCTCGGCATCCACCTCAGGGGTGATGGTCGGGGTGGGCGTGACGGTGGTGGAGGGCATGGGTTTCACGCCAGATGCCACATCGCCGGCTTCCTCGCCCGTTTCACCGGAGACATCTTCCGCTGGGCCGTGGGTGGCAGCGGCAGCGATGGCTTCCGGGGCAGGCGAGGTGTCGCCAGCCTCCACGGCGGCGATCATCTGCGCCGGAATATCGAGGGATTTCTCGATGCGGTCGGTATTTCCTAGGACTTTTTCGAGCGGCTTGAGCGGCAGTCTAACACCATTGTGATCACGGGCGTAGAGGCCGCGATAGATAAGGTTGACAAGTGGCCCGCAGACGCCGCCGCCGGAGCCGCCGTTCTGGACGAGTACGCAGATAGCGTATTTGGGATTTTCGTAAGGAGTAAAACTCATGACCCAAGAGTTGTTGGATTTTTTCCCATTGTCAGTGGTTTGAGCGGTGCCGCTTTTCGAGGCGGCAAGAATGTTAGGAGATTTGACTTTGCCCGAGGTTCCTCCGGCCTCGTTGGTGGACATCCACATGCCCTTGCGGACCAGTTCGATGTCGCTTGGCTTGATGCCGGATTTGGTGAGATCGACCACCAGATTAGGTACATCACCAATGAGGATCTTGCCATCCTCGCTAACAGCCTTTTTGACGATGCGGGGTTTGTAATATTTCCCACCGTTGGCGACGCAGGCGGCGACAGCACAGATTTGGAGCGGCGTCGCCATCGAGTCGCCCTGGCCGATGGAGAGGAAAGCCGTCAGGGCCGGGGTCATCACGAGGTTGGGATTGGAACCGCGCCAGGACCGGCTGCCGGGCAGGATTCCCGCGTCCTCTTTGGGCAGCTCGATGCCGGTGCGCTTGCCGATGCCGACCAGTTGGCAGCCATCGACCATCGCCTTCCAGCCGATGGTGTTGGCGAGTTTGTTGAAATAGGGATTGCAGGAATGCTGGATGCCTTGGGAGAGATTTTGCTGGCCGTGGGTGCTGCCGTGGAAATTCCAGTACCAACAGCCGACCTTCTGGTTGCCATAGGTGACATAGCCGTCGCAGGAAAATTGGCGGGTCGCCATGCCAGCCAAAGCACCCGCGATGGCGGTCGGGATTTTCATGGTCGAGCCGGGGGTGAACTCGGAGATGGCGCGGTTGGTGAAGGGCGCGAGCTGCTGGTTGGCGCGATAGGAGTCCCAGCTTTTCTGGGTGATGCTGGGAATGAAATCGTTAGGGTTGTAGTCCGGGACGGAGGCCATCGCGAGGACCTCGCCGGTATTCACATCCATGACGACGCCGGCCGCGCGACCGGCAAGCCGTAGGGTGTTTTCTAGCAGGTATTGGACGGGACCGTCGATGGTGAGCCGGACTTTTGCGCCGATGCCGGGCTTGGTGTAGTCGGACATCCGGATCGTGTGGCCTTTTTCATCCTTGATGATGGTTTTCTGGCCCTCGGGACCGCGCAGGATTTCATTCATCGACGCCTCGATGCCGGCGATCCCATTGTCATCACCGACGTAGTGGTCGAACTTGCGGGTCGCACTATCAGGAATGTCGCCTTTCTCCCATTGTTTCAAATACCCGAGGACATGGCTGGCGAGGGCACCGAACGGATACTGACGCTGTGGGCTAACCCCTAGATTAACTCCGGGCAGATCGAGATTGTGTTCCGCGAATTTCGAAAACTCATTATAGGATATATCTTTGCGGTAACTGTAGGGAATCAATCCGCCGTGGGTTAGATAATGGGTGCGGAGATCACTGGCTTTGTAAGGCTTAAATAGATTGATATTGGGGGCGGAGAGAACGCTCAGGGTGCTTTCCTTGACGATGGCGACAATATCTTTTTCCGTCCGCTTGCGTGGCAAACCATTTTCTTTGGTCACGCGGTCGAAGTGTGGGTCATCGACGTGCTGGGAGAGATAGGCCTGGCGGATTTCATCGAGGTTGAAGGAGACCTCGTAGTTGCGGAGGTTGCGGGCGAGTGTGATGCCATTGCGGTCGGTGATTTCCCCACGGATGCCCGGTTCGCGGATGGTGACGGGATGGTTGCCCGGAACGAGATGAAGAAACTCGTCGCGGCGAACGATTTGAAACTCATGCAGGCGGGACAGCAACGTGCCGAAGCCGACGAGCACGAGGGCCGTCAGCAGGTAGAGTCGGAGGCGGTAGCTGGGTTCCATGGGTCAGAAGGCCCGCTGGCGCTTGCGGCCGGCTTCGGGATAAATTGAATGATCGCAGGCGCTGGCGAGGCGGAACAACAGCCAGAACACGAGTGGGGAAAACAACATGGTCAGGAATGAGGTGAAGACCATCTGCATGAAGGTGGCTTTCGAAAACACGAAATCTCCGCGCACGAAGTTGATGATGGCATATTCGGCTGCCAGATAGAGAAAGATGGAGATACCGGAAAGCAGCGCGGAGAAGTGCCATTTCCCTTGTTTGAAAAGCGGCTGGATGCCCTGCATCAGAAAACCCATCGCCGCAAACAGGAAAATCGAATAGCCGAAGCGTAGCGACTCGACTTGTTGGGAATAAACTTCCGGGTCGCCGGCGTGGGGTCCGAGCGCGCAATGAGCATCCCAGAAAAAGCCGCCGACGAAGGCTAGCAACAGCATGGTCGGTTGCTCGACGGTGACCGCCGAGCACAGGAAGACCAACTGTACTAACAGGATTCGTGACTGGTGCATCCCTGTGAATGCGGGCAGGAACTGCTGGATCACGAAGGACGCCAGCAGCAGCAGGATGGTGATGAACGAGTAACGGATCACGGGTGGTCAGGGATCTGCGGAGAGTACGACGAATACCGTACCCAGATTCGCGAAGTTCACCGACGGTTTGACGAGAGCTTCGGAATCCAGTGCGCCTTTTTCGACTGAAACAATAACGCCTAGCAGAATGTTAGGTTGGAAAATGCCACCGCGGCCGGTAGTGAACACGCGCTGCCCCGGATGGAGGGCGGCCTCGGTGGATAGAAATCTCAGCCGCAGCGACGGATTGCCATCAAAGCGCCCGCGCTGCCCGCTTAGGATGCCGACTTCCGGGGAACCCTCGACCCGCGCGGAAACTTGGCATTTCTCGTCAGTTAGAAGGAGCACGGACGAGCGGTTCTGGTCCTTGTAAATCCGGTCGATTTTGCCGACCAGTCCTTCATTGGAAAGCACCGCGAGTTGGGTGCCGATGCCGCGCTCCTCTCCAGCGTCGATGTCCACCGTCTGCCACCAAGTCGTCGGTTGGCGGCGGATCACCTGGGCGGGCACCACGTCGAAATGCGTGGCTTTTTTATAATCCAACGCATGACGCAGCCGGTCGTTTTCATTTTCTAACTCCCGCACCCGCGAGCCGATGATGCGGAGGCGACCGAGTTCGCTTTGGACGGCGCTGAGTTCGACTTCGAGCTCCTTCGAGTGCCGCGTTTCCGTTAGGAATGCACGGGCCTCGGTTTCCATTTTCGAGCCAGATTTCAAAAACGGCCCCATCGCGGAATAATAGAGATTCTGCATTTCGCGGACGCCGCGTTCACTTTGTGTGAATGCCCACACTGCGCCTCCGAGGAAGAGCAGCAGGGCGATGAGATTGAGCGGCTTCATGGCCGGGGTGGCTTAGCGGTCGGAATTCGCGACCCGCTTCAGGAGGGCTAGTTCCTGAAGTGCCTTGCCAGTGCCTTCGGCCACCGCGCTGAGGGGATCCTCGGCGATGTGGACCGGCAGCCCGGTTTCCTCGCGCAACAGGCGGTCAAGCCCCTTGAGCAAGGCCCCTCCACCCGCTAGAACGATGCCGCGATCGACGAGATCGGAGGCGAGTTCTGGTGGGCAGCGTTCGAGAGTCGTGCGGACCGCGTCAACAATGGTGCTGAGGGGGTCGGCCATGGCTTCGCGGATTTCCTGCGAGGTGATAGTGATTGTTTTCGGCAAGCCGGCCACGAGGTCACGGCCCTTGACCTCCATGGTCATTTCCTTGGGCAGCGGTGCGGCGGACCCGAGCCGGATCTTGATGTCTTCGGAAGTGCGCTCGCCAATCATCAGGTTGTAGGCCCGTTTCATGTATTGAGTGATCGCCTCGTCGAGTTCATCACCAGCCGTGCGGACACTGCGGGCGTAAACGATGCCGGATAGGGAAATCAACGCCACCTCGGTGGTGCCACCGCCAATATCCACGATCATATTTCCCGAGGCTTCCTGCACCGGCAGACCCACTCCGATCGCCGCAGCCATCGGCTCCTCGATCAGGTAAACCTCGCGGGCACCCGCCTGCAGGGCGGACTCGCGGACGGCGCGGCGCTCCACCTCGGTGATGCCGGAAGGAATCGCGATGAGCACCCGTGGGTTCGAGCGGCGGCCCTTGTTCACCTTGCGGATGAAATGCCGGAGCATCGCCTCGGTGACCTCGAAATCCGCGATAACGCCGTCTTTCAAGGGCCGGATCGCGACAATATTGCCCGGCGTGCGGCCCAACATGCGTTTTGCATCATCCCCGACGGCGAGCACCTCATTGGTCCCCGCTTTGACCGCGACGACCGATGGCTCGCGCAAAACGATGCCGTGGTCCTTGACGTTGATCAGTGTATTCGCCGTGCCTAGATCGATGCCGATATCATTTGAAAACAGATTGCCGAAAAGCTTTTTGAACATGGATGGTGTTGAAAATAAGAGAGTAAGTGGGAAAATTGCGACGTTCTCTGGTGGCTAGACACCGGATTTTTCCATCAAAGAAATTCAGATGGAAATGAAACAGACGGCGGACGGCAGCTAGAGAATGGGTGAAAGTCATCATTCGCAGCCTCAAGGTCAAGCGGGAATCTGTGTTCCTCGCTTGTCGGTTTCAATGCGCCACACCCTGAATATCAAGGCATCGCGCTTTAAGAACCGTTGGCTTTCAGTTGTCTTGATCTTCGGCCTCGATAGCCTCAAGGACTTCAGTAAGCAGGAAAATCGGCTTGATATCGAGAGCGCGTGAAAGTCTGAGAAACACATCCAACCCCGGTATTCTCACGCCCCTTTCCAATAGGGAAATGTAACTTTGCTCAAGTCCAGCATCCGCCGCAAGGTCCCCTTGGCTCAAGCCTGCGCTTGTCCGCCTCCGCTTCAGTAAGGCGGAAAAACTGCACGTAATCTTTGACTTTCGTCCATGCCGATTTTCCGTAGCAGAATTCCCAGTTGAGGGCTTCATTACAATAGTCATTGAGCTTACAGCAAATGGTTGACACGGTTATCTCCACTGTGGCGGAATGATTTCGATGAGACGTATCAAGCTACGTCCTTTGTGTCCTCACTTCCTGTGGTTGCCGATGGCTTCCGCCTACGCCCAAAGCGAAAAAACCGCAGCCTCCGGAGAGGCGGTTGCCAGAACCAGCACGTCTTTTCCTGATTCCTTGGAAGTTCAGAAATTCACCCCGCCTGCTCCGCTTGTAAGGAAAGAACTACCGCAAATCCAGATTGAATCGTCCGTTACCGTTCGCACAGACAGCTTCCGCAACATCACGATCCAGCGCGGCGAGGCTTCGACCGCAGCGGACCTATCGCTGCCAGCCAAACCTGCCTCTGTGCCTGGACCTTGGGAACTCACGCCAGCCGAACTGGAGCGGATTAAATGGCAGCGTCGTCACGCTATCAACCTAGGAGCCACTGTTTACAACCACAGGATCAGCCGGGTTCAGTGGACGGATCAGGAAACCGGGAAAAGTTATCAGGCTTGGTGTGGATTCGATATCAGTCTGCTAGCCGGACTCGGTAGGTTCACCCACAAGGGTGAATCCTATCAATTTTCCCTAAGTTGTTCCACCATCATTGCCGGGAAATTTAACAATGTCGGCAACGCGGAATTCAAAATCCCTGATCTGACGGACGGGCAAATTATCTTCACCTGGAGCGATGCCGCCGATTCTGCGGCATTAACTCCCATCCGAATCATCCAAGAAGTCATTTCATCCGAAAAAGAACGCTTGCTGATCTATCAATCCGCGAGGGAAAAATACCAACAGGAAAGCGCCGAATGGAACAAGGCCCATCCGCCTGTCCCTCATGACGAGACCTTCATCCTCCGTCCCCATCGCGGCAGCCGTTACCTCGCCAATCAGCCATCCGAACAAAAGGGGCAAGCACGATGAAACGCATTTCCTTCCTGTTGCCGCTCTTTTGCCTCACGTCCCTTACCCTTAAGGCCCAAACTAACGGCATCGACCAACCCTTCAATTTCGTCGCGCCGCCCACTGGCGGAAAATTTATCGTGTGGTACGGTATAACTGGTCGCAGTTACTTCATCCAAGTCTCCGATCCCGCAAATCCCTTAGGTAAATGGCACTGGGCACCCGTCATTGAGAGCGGGAATAACGAGGAAATCAGTTACGAAGTCGATGCCACTGCTGAAAAAGGTTTCTTTCGACTCGAATACACGGATCAAGCCCTGGACGCCGGCCAAACCGTCGAGACATCTGACTTCGATCACGATGGCATTTCCAATATCGATGAAGTTAATCCGCCCGCGTTCCCGGGTACCGCTGCCGGCAACGGTCCTACTGATCCCCTGAACGCCGACACCGATGGAGACGGTCTCACCGACGGCTACGAGCGCACTCACGGATTTGATCCCAACAATCCCGATGAAAACGGAAATGGCATCCTCGACGGCCTCGATGACAGCGACGGCGACGGGATCGACAATCAGACCGAAGCGACGCTCGGAACAGATCCTCACAATCCAGATACTGATGGCGACGGAATTTCAGATGGCGACGAGATCAACCAAGGCACCGATCCCAGTGACCCGGAAGATAGCGCGGTCGCCGAGTGGTTCGTGTTGACGGGAGATAGCGCTGCGGGCGTGGAAAAATCCGAGACGCGCACCTTCACCATCAAAAAAGGTGACAGCCGGGTGCTCGTCATTGGCACCACCAGCGAGGATTACCCCTATTATACCGGGGAAATCTCGCAATATGATGACATCCTATTCTGGGAAATCCATCCGGCGACAGGAGCTGTCATCAGCGACACAGTCCATGTCAATGACCGCAACCTCGATTGGGATATTGATTCCATTAACGGGGTGACCCTCCAGGGATTTGCCCCCGTTCACATCGAAAAAGTCAAAGTGGTCCATGCTTCTGAAAATGCCGATGCTACCGTCACCATCACGCTGAAGGCGACCAACATCAGCGATGGAGCATTACCGAGCACCGTGATGGTCGGCTTATTACCGGTGCGCATCAGTCCGGAAGCTGGCATGGCGGGAGTTGTCGGAGACAGGGTTCCGAGCAATAAGGGTGAAGGCGGCGAAAAGCATTTTGTGACACCCGAAAAATCGCCTGAGATTGGCGATGAATTCGTCAAGCTGGAAGCCAAGGGCCTACAGGATGCGTGGCTCACACCCGGAGATCCCAACCAACTGGTAGAATGGGATCCGGGCGTGGGAGAATCGAACGGCGACATCAGAAAATGGAAGGTGAAACGCGATGCTACTGGGAAATATCCCGTGAAGATACGCACCATCGCCAAGTATGGCAACGAGGAGGCCGTAAAGCGCAACGTCTGGGTGACTTGGGCGGATCTTGCTTTGCAGGATAACACTCCGAATCTGCAGCCGTCCAGCGACGATGGAATTCTATTCACACTGAATGCAAAAATTTTATATAGATACACATGTCTGCCCGAAAGCATGTTTGATCTTTCCCAGGATATACCAAATTTTAATTTGGCACCCGATCCACCTGCACCGGGAGGCAATTATGCCTGGCCACCAAACAAGCCGCTGGCTGGCGGAGCAGCAATTCGTTACGATGCAACACGACAAGTCCGAGTCACGATGAAATCTTCTGATTCTGTGGTATTGGATTATGTTCACACCCAAAATCCAGGATATCCCGATATTCCTAACTACCCAAGTTCTATAGCAGAAGGAAACGATGATCCCACGATGGAGGGAGAAACCATACCATACGCAGTGGGCACAGGAACCGCAGCCGTTATGAGAGACCTTGACTATCCGCATTTCTCCTTGATCCACACTGATGGGCTGCCCAATTCAACCTTCCTGCTTCAATCCCAGTTCCGTCAGTATGCACGTGTCCAGATCGCTGGAAAGTGGTATCAATGCTCAGATTTTTCCCTGAGTGAGCTCAAATTTAAATTCAAAAAAACTAATGGAAAATGGATGGACGATAACTCATCTTTCAACCCTGGAAATGGACAGTTTCCTCAACCCTAATGCCTTATGAAAAAATATACAACTTCACTCATTTATCTAACATTTATATTTCTATTTTTATTCCTGTCTTGCCGCTCCAAACGGCAAGAGGAAAACCCGGCGTCAAAGCGTTCCCGGCCTGCCACGAAAAACCTCCCACCACAAGATTCTTATAAGCAGAGATCTATTGGAATAGTTGATCAGACAACGCCACCAGCCGACCAAGCCTCATTGGAATTGAATGCACCAAATCTGAAATATCGTTCATACAACAGCTGGGACAAAGAATTTATAGAAGCGATGAATCGATTGCCAATATCGAGAACGACTGAGGATCGAGAGGTAAGGCGTAAGACAGTCCTTCGATTTCTCGACGCGCGTAAAGACCTTTTGTTTTCAATCCCACTCAGCAAACAAGCGGAAAAAGATCGGAAAGGCGCATGGGATTTTCTAGAGATCGGAAAGAATGGCAGCGGTGGGGTATTTTACGTTGATGAGCAAAACGAATATGCTGAAAATCTTCTGAAATCGTATGCAGATGCTCCTCAAATCGAAAAAATTGTGATGTGGGAAGTCATACGATCCCGCATGGAATACCCGAAAACGCTGCGCGGCGGGGGCGGAGATGCAACCGGCGAAGTTTTACTCAAGTTCAAGATGGCGAAGCTGCTATTTTCCGCCTTGGGAATTGAGAAACAAGAACTCTTCGATACCATAGATATTAAGACCAGACTTGCCAGTGTCGAGGCAGAGAGAAAAGCCAACGTAGCTGAAGATGAGATCCAGAAGCTCTATGTCGAACAATCCAAGGTGGCGGAACAGATTTTGGAAAAGCACTGGCAGGCTTCTCCATGAAGAATGTGCTAGGCCCCTAGAAAATGATACGAATGCCCGAATTTCAGTCTAAGCCGCTGCCCGGGGAGATAACCTATTTCTGGAGGGACTCGGGCTCTAGCTTCGGCAAGGGCGTATTTGCTATTCCAGCCGAATGACGAATCACCAAACATAAAACTGGTCATTTTACTAACCGTCAGCTATTGCACGAGGATCGCATTCGCGGGTGCAGCAATGTTGGAAATGAAAACCGAGGATTTATCCAAGGCATTAGAGGCCCGCATGGAGACAAATACCTCCTGCAGCTTTAGGCCGAACTCGGCGAACCGGGAAGTGGTAAGTTGATCGAAAAGTGCTTGAGCGATGACGTACTGAAAACGGGCATGTATCTCTGGCTTCATGCATTCTCGAACGAGGCAGTCCGCGATAGTCTCACTGTGAAATTCATGCGTGACCATTCTGCCGGCACCTTAATTCATAGTACAATTCCGCTGGTGATGCCTTTCAGTCTCCCATGGTGGGATATTTCGGAAAAATCATGCTCTCGCGAGCAGCGGCCCGACCGCCGCATGGCGCGTCAGGAATTCATCCGCCATCGCGCCGTAGGCTTGAGCTCCCAGACCGGTAGCGTCGTGCTCGAAAATCGACTTCCCGTAGCTGGGTGCCTCGCCGAGCCGGATCGTCCGCGGAATCATCGTCGTGTACATCTGGTCCGGGAAAAACTTCGCCACTTCATCCACCACCTGCCGCGAGAGCAGGGTCCGGCCGTCATACATCGTCATCAGAATCCCTTCCAACTTGATCCCCGGATTCGCATCCGAGCCACGGATTTGGTCGATGATATGCACGATTTTCGCCAAGCCCTCCAGCCCGAACCACTCGCACTGCAGCGGGATCAGGATTTCATCCGCCGCCGCCAGCGCAGAGGTCATCAGCACTCCCAGCGATGGGGGAGTGTCGAGAATGCAGTATTCAAATAGGTCGTTCGGCTTGAGTCCTTGGAGGATATTCCGCAACCGCGTCAGATGGTCGTCACTGCGGGCAAGCTCGATTTCCACCCCCGCAAGGTCCATTTCGGAAGGGACCAGCGAGAGATTTTCCCTACCAGTGGGTAAAATTTGCTCATGCACGGTCGCCTCATTCATCAAGACCGGATACATGCTGCTGCCGTCGGGGGCCTCGATGCCCAGGCCACTGGTGCAGTTCGCCTGCGGGTCCAGATCGATCAGCAGCACACGCTGGCCCCGCAGCGCGAGCGCGGCGGAGAGATTCAGGGCGGTGGTGGTTTTACCCACGCCGCCTTTTTGATTGGCGATGGCGACGACTATCATGCGGTTCGGTTCGGATTCAAGGCTGGGGAACTCTTTCGGGAGTCTGTCCCGCTGGCAATCAAAACCGATTCCAACGTGTCTATTTGTCAATCCACCGGCGCAGTCGTGTGGCAGCCGTGATGGCGGTTCCGGCTAGGATCGGGTTGGAACTGGCGAGGAATTTTAGCGAGGTCTGATCCTCGATGCTGAGGATTTCGCCGAGATTCGTAGTGGTTCATTCAAATTCCTCATAGGCACGGTCACGTGGGCGGGAACGTCGGGATGTTCCGGGATATCTGAGACGTTGCCGATCATTCTCAGGCTGATAACGAGACTTCATCAAATGATCCGCATCGTTTGCTAGGCAATCCCGTCCGACTAACGAAAAATATTGACAGCCCTAAAAATGATTCTTAATCTAACAATATATTCCGTGAATTCATGCCCGATGAATCTCCATTGCGCACGGAACTGGAGCCCATCCTCCCACTAAAATTCTCAATCTCCAAACTCCCATGTCTGATCCCGCTGACCTTTTCTGGAAATCCAAGCTCGCCGCTTTCCTGCACGATCCGCCGAGTAAATGTATCAACCTCTACGAACACGAAGAATGGTCGCAGAAAGCCATGTCCGCCGCAGGCTTGGATGACACAAAGTATCTGCGCCTGCCGGACTGGGAGGCCTCGGCCGCAGATCGCATTCCATTCCCGAAATCTCGCCCCGCTTCGGTCTCATGCGCTTTTGACGGTGTGCGGGCTGGATTCCATCATCCGCTTGGTGGCACGAAGGGAAAGCCATGCACGCTGTATTTCGAAAAGGAACTCAGCGGACTGGATCACTTGGAAGGAAAAGACAGCGAAGTCCAGCCGGTGCTCGATGAGTCGTCATTGATTGGCTGGCCTCGGGAAGACGTGGATCGCGCACGGTTCTTCGCTCATTGGCGTTTGTGGAGACACTGGGCCGGACAAAAAGACTGGCGATTCCATTTCTTGCCAGCGGATACTCGCCTGCCAGACCACTCGATCTGGCATCACATGCAGGTCACCAGCGCCTTGGCTGGCTGTGCGGTGAGCACCGATCCAAAGGTTCCGCTGAATCCGGCTTTCCTAAAACTCCAAATCGGCCCGGTGCAAGACTTCATCGCCGCCGCAAGATCCATTCGTGATCTTTGGAGCGGCAGTTATCTTCTATCATGGCTGATGGCGGCTGGACTTAAAAAACTGAGCGAACTCTGCGGGCCGGATTCCGTGTTGTTCCCCAGCCTTTGGGGGCAACCGCTTTTCGATCTCCATTGGCGCGATTCCCTATGGTCCAAAGTTTCCATGCACCAAAAAGCTAGGAAATGTTGGGATGACATCAAGCCTAGCAACTCCGCCTTGCTCACCCCGAATCTCCCCAATGTATTCCTCGCTCTTGTGCCCGCAGATCAAGGCCGGGAACTGGCACAAGAAGTAGAAAAAGCCATTCGCTCCGAGTTCCGAAAAATTGCCGATCATGTCTGGGACGCTTGCGAGACACACGGCCTGTGCGCCGATGAGCCGATGATTACCGCCGCTGCCCGAAAGGAACGCTTCTACAAGCAAATTGACCAATTCCTCAGCATCTCGTGGCAAGTCACACCCTGGCCTACCGATTTGGAAAAATCCCTCGCATTGGCACCTGCGGGAAATCAAAAAATGCCCGCATCGGAGGCACTGCAACGCATCCAGAGCGTCCGCAATATGGCCGAAAAGCATTTGCCAGACTTACATCGTGATTCGCGCTACTATCACAACACAGGAAAACCGGATTACAAAATCAACGAACCTGCCAAACTCAAATCACGCGGCCTCGCCTGGTCAGTCATTCTCGCCCATAACGCATGGGAACTCGATGGTGTGCGAAACCTGCGATCGTTTCGCGGTCAAGGCGGCAGCTCCGACCCTGCCACTTGCAATAACAAGGACTCACTCACTGGAAAAGAAGAAGCAGTCGCCGGTGGCACGGAATGGATGAAACGCGTTCCGAACGAGTGGAAGTATCTCTTCAAGGACAAGGATGCATGGATTGGCTCCATCACCTTGATCAAACGCATCTGGCACCTTGCTTACCTCAAAGCGCACTGGGGTCTGCCCACGGAACCGAGGGAGTTCTCCATGCCCAACCTCCATTCGCTCGCAAAAGGCGACCCCTTCGGCGATGATGAAACCCCTGAGCCTGCTACCGGGGAAAAGCACTTCGCCGTTCTTGCCTTCGATGGCGATGAAATTGGCAAATGGATCAGCGGTGAAAAAACACCCTGCTTTTCCGCGCAGTTGGCTGACTACATGGACGGCTCAAACTCACAACGCCATGGCATACTCGAGTATTTCAAGCGAGATCTCAAATTCGCCGGGTTCCTCAACTCCAACCGTCCGCTTTCCCCCAGCTACCATCTGCAGTTCAGTGAGGCCTTGGGAAACTTCGCTATCCATTGTGCCGCTTCCATCGTGGAAGGTCACAACGGTCGGCTCATTTACTGCGGAGGAGATGACGTGTTGGCGGTGCTTCCCGCCGAGAACGCATTGGAATGCGCCCAAGACCTGAACCGCGCCTTCACAGGGCAAGCTCCCTCGAAAAGTGCCACTCCGCGCACGAACAATACACAAGCGGCTGAAAACGATATTCTACAACAAAAATCCATCGGCTTCCTCTCCAGCAAAAATCTTCACGGCGACAACGGCACTCCCATTCCATTCGTCGTTCCCGGACCTGCCGCATCAGCATCCGTCGGTATTGCCATCGCCCACTTCACGCATCCGCTGCAGGATGTGGTCCGGGCCGCACAAAAAGCCGAAAAACGCGCGAAAAACTCCCTCGGTCGCGCCGCAGTCGCCGTGACACTCTTCAAGCGCTCGGGTGAAATCACTGAGTGGGGCACTAAATGGCAGAGCGGTGGCCTCGCCCTCTATGATGCCATCGCGGTTGGCATGGCAAACGAGCACCTAAGCCGGAAATTCCCCCACCGGATCTGTCAGTTGCTCGAACCCTATCTCATCCACTCCGCACCGCTCGTCAAGCAAGCTGGTAGTATCACGGATTCAACGGATTTCGATGCAATCCAGACCATCAAGGAGGAATTCCGATTCGCCATTTCAAGACAATCCACCAAAGGGCACCAGCCCCAGAACGAGAAAACTCTTCTTCCACTGCTAGAAAACTATTTTGCTGGGATCAACGAAGCCCGCCTTAAACAAATCGAGGACGACAAATCACCTCCACAGTCCGAGGCCCAAGAACTCCTCACCTCCCTCATCGGCCTTTGTACCACCGTCGCCTTCGCCCACCGCACACAATCTAAAACCTCCGAATAACCCGCCGAAAGGCAAATCCCTATGAATACCATCCTCCTCCATCCCACCGACCTGCTATTCTTCCGGGACGGGCGCCCCATGGGCGGTGCATCCAGCGGCCACGGTGCCGCATGGCCCATGCCGAATATCATCAACCACGCTTTTCACGCTGCATTGCACCGGGCCGGCGACGTTTTTGAATCCTCCCACTCCCACCGCCGCGGTCGAAGCGGGGATTACTCGGACCACAAGGATCACCGGGACCGTAAATTCGGCTCGCTGGTCACCGCCGGCCCTTTTCCCGTCTGTACTCATGGCGCGGATCACACCTGGTTCTTCCCACGCCCAGCCGATGCCGATGATTCAGGAAAAGCCGTGCTGTTTCCTGCCGAGACCACCGGCCCCTCCAGCCTTGACGCGCCCTGCATCCACCCCGTGGTTTCATCTGTTCCACCCAACAAGGAGACCCCCAAGACATGGTGGAATGAAGGAGCATGGAATGCCTACCTTGGATCGAAACCGCGTAACGATCTATCCAAACGCATCTTCATGAAGCGAGATTCCGATTTCTCCGATACCGAACATCAATATGGCATCGGGATTTCTCCCGAAAGCGGAACCGTCGAGGAGGGGCGGCTCTACTCAGCCCACTACCTCCGCCTCCGAGAAAGCTGGAAGCTCGGCACTTTTGCCACCGCTCCCGATAAGGATCTCAACCAAGATCTCGTCCGCAAGCTTCTCAATGGCCAGGGCTGTCAAATCATCGCCGGTGGTCAGCAGCGTGTTTGCACCGCTACCCTCGACGAGAAAACCTACGAACGCCTTCCGCTTCCTAACGGTAAAACAACCGCTTTTGAAAAACACGGCGACAAATGGCTTGTGAAATGGATCCTCCTCACACCTGCCATTTTCCCGGGAATCGAAGAGGGGATCTCCAAACGCGGCACCTTACGCAAGAAACACTCTGGCGGATGGTTGCCCACATGGATCTGTCCCGAGTCTGGCAGAGTGCTGCTGCAAACCATCGACGAAGCCGAACGCAAGCGCCGTAGAATTCTAAACGCTGCGGGGAAGGGCTACGAATCAATTCCAGACATCTCCGCCACACTTGTCGCCGCCATCACCGGCAAGCCTCAACCCGTCACCGGCTGGGCCTTGCCTAACGGGACCGACCGCGAACAAGGCGGTGCAAAATCCACCCACCTCGCAGTTCCCGCAGGATCGGTCTATTACTTTGAATGTGCCGATGAGATGGCTGCCACCAAGCTTGCAAATGCCCTCAACTGGCACGGCACCACTCCCGGCACCGAGATTCAAAACCGCCGCTCCACCCTCATGGGCGAAAAAGGCTTCGGTCTCGGGGTCTGTGGCACTTGGAATTATTTTTGAAAAACCTTGAATTATATTTAGCTTAGTCTAGCTTAGTTCACATGAAAACCATTAACACCCATCAAGCGAAAACCCAGTTATCTGCCTTGCTTTCTGCCGTTGAGGAGAAAGGGGAGGTCGTTATTATCTGTCGAAATGGCAAACCTGTGGCTGAATTACGCCGTCCGACAAATGCTTTGCGCCCCGGGCACACTCGTTTGACCACAGATCCACGCTTGAAAGGAACGATCCTTTATAACCCCCTCGAATCCGCCACCGAAGAGGATTGGCCAACTGAATTCCGATGATCCTTCTCGATACCTGCACTCTGCTCTGGCTCACGATGGAACCAGAAAAACTTTCCGCAACTGCTGCCGAGGCGCTTGCTGAGAGTGCGCTTGTATGGGTTTCCGTGATCAGCGTCTTCGAGTTGGCTCAAAAACATGCCAAGGGCAAATTGCTTTTGCCGCTTTCACCCTTGGAGTGGGTCAGGATGGCATTGGAGAGCCATCAATTGCGGCTGATACCCCTCGATCTTGAGTCCGCAACCGGAGCCGCATCCTTGCCTCCAATCCACGCCGATCCCTTCGACCGCCTACTCGTTGCCACCGCAATCCATCACGATCTCACCCTTCTCACGCCCGATCCTCACATCCATTCCTATCCAAATCTCAGAACACTCTGGTAACTCTATATCAATACGACTGATCCACCATGCAAACCAAGCAACTCCTCATCTTCACCCGCACGCCGCTCCATGTCGGAGCCGGAGCCAGCGTCGGTGCCATCGACCAACCCGTGCAACGCGAACGCCACACGGGGTTTCCGATTATACCAGCCTCTTCACTTAAAGGGAGCTTTGCGGATCATTGGAACGACCAACTCTCTCTTGACGGAGATAAAAAAGTCCGTGTCACCAAGAACGGCCAAACTTCCGTGCCCGCTTGGCTCTTTGGATCGGACTCTGACAAAAACGCGTTTGCGGGTTCACTGTTATTCTCGGAAGCTCGTGTTTTAGCCTTTCCTGTTCGCTCCGCCAAAGGCTCCTTCGCGTGGATAACATGCCCGCTCATGTTACAACGAGCCAAACGTGACGGAGTTATCGCTGCCGAAATTCCTGCGGAACCAATACAAGACGATCAAGCGATCTTCAAATCCGACGGACCTCTGGCTCTTGGCCAGCAGATTGTTCTGGAAGACTACTGCCTGAGTTCAATCGGCACGTACCCCACCAATTTAGCGGCGGAATTTGCTGCACTGCTGCCCAAGGAAGAAGTGTTTCAATCCATCATTGATCGCCTTGTAATTCTTACCAACGGCATGATGAGCCACTTTGTAACCACAGCTTGCGAAGTAGCGCAGCACGTGCGGATTTCCGATGAAACAGGCACCGCCGAAGGAACTGGCCTTTTCAACCAGGAAAACGTTCCCGCAGATACTCTCTTCTACTCACCACTTGGAGCTAACGCTAGCAGAGGGATAGTCGAAGCTCGAACCGCTGACGAAGCACTGGCGGCATTCCTTGAAAAGGTCACTTCCACCAAAGTTTTCCAGTTCGGAGGTGATGCCTCAACCGGCCTCGGATTCTGCACTGTTACTCTCAAACCCTGATCCCATGAAGAATCTCGAACAAATTCGTGCCGCCGCAGCTCTGCCCGTAGCAGCAGGACTTCAACGTTCCGCCGTCAGCAAACTCCCCGGCCTCATCCTCAACAACGGCCTACTCGCTGCTGCCGCCTTTTGCGATGCTCAGGGCGGCGGCGTAAACCGCCCAGATCAGGCAACGGCCATGCAAGCGGTGGCGAGACATCTGGCTGCACGCGGTATCGTCGGCAATCAAGTCAACGATATCAGGCCGATGATTGACGATCTCGCCGCACGTGACTCGATTGCCCTTCAACGTGCCACTTCAGAAGCCCTCGCTTTTCTCTCCTACTTAAAACGGTTCGCGACCAACGACTGAAGTTAGATCGACCTATGTCCATCCCTATTCAAAATCACACTCGGAACGCCCTCGGCAATGGTCTGCTCCCGCAGTGCTCTTCCCGTTCGCTTTTTGCTGCCCGCTTCGCCGATCCGGCTTCACGAGAAAATGATCGTAAGCAGTGGTTCAACGCATTCATCGCCAAACCCGCCTCTCCCATCTTTCCCAGCTCAAACTGGCTCCCGGAAAACGCATCTGTCATTCACGCACGCCTCATGTCCCGCCTCCTCGTTGATCTGGCTGGCGGAGTGATGGAAAACGCCAACCTGAATCTCGACCGTTACGGATTACCCCGCATTCCCGGTTCCGCAGTCAAAGGCTGTGCCCGCCGCATGGCACTGCAAGCGTTGCATGATTGGATCACTTTCCCAGATACCCCGGATGACCCCACAGTGCCTTGTCGCAATGGTTTTTCATCCCCGGCCGAAATGCTTGCCGCTGTCGCCCGTATCTTTGGCTGGCAGGAACAAGATTGGTCGGATCATCGGTCAGATTTCTTCTGGGCCGTCGGCCGGAATGCCGAAATTCTCAATAGCGCTATAGCCCTTCTGCCGCCCTCCAAAGATTTTGCAGGTTCCATCGCATTTCTTTCGGCCAGCCCCAACAAAGATCCTGGTTTGGAACTCGATGTGGTCACCCCACACCACACTGCTTACTACACTGGCAATAATCCCGGAGCTCCCGATACTGAAGATCCTGTTCCTGTCTATTTCCCTGCGGTCAAACCCCAAGCCAACAACAACCATTTCATCTTCCCGCTAATCCCACTCGCTCGGGCACAGCAAGGCGACATCACCGCAGCCATGAAGTTCCTCTCTCACGGACTTGAACTTCTCGGAGTCGGAGCGAAAACCCATGCGGGTTATGGCTGGTTTGAACGCGACAGAACGGCTGACGATGAACGCCGCAATCAAATACAAACTGCAAATGACGCCAAAGCGGTAGAGACGATGCAACCAAATGCCGTAATACAACAACAGTTTCAAGAATGGCACTCGAAGAATCAACTTCAGGCAAAACTGAATTCATTTTCATACGAAATGAAATTCTGGACCAATGAAGCAACTCTTGAATACAAATTTACTCTATTTGATTTCGTGAAAACTTCGGCAAACAATCTTGCTGAATCAAAAAATGGATTGAAAGCCATGCAAAACCTCGCAGCTAACCTCAAACTTCCTTTCCCATGATTCTTCAATCTCACACTCTGGAAGTCATCACACCCTGTTTCTGTGGCGGAGCAGAGCCAGCCCACCGTGCCGAAATCCGGCCAGCCTCCATACGCGGCCAACTCCGTTGGTGGTTCCGCGTTCTTGGTGGTTTTAGATCCCTCGCCCATCTAACCGTCGAAGATCAAGAAGCCATGATCTTTGGATCAGCTGCAGGAGACGACGGAAGAGCAGGAATGCTTACAGTGAGGGTCAAAAATGCAATACTTGAGACATCACGCAAAGACAGTGAAGGACTGGGGCATCGACCTTTCACCGCACCCGCATTCCTGACGTTTCCATTGCAATCAAGGCCCAATCAAGATGGTAGTCGAGGAGTCATCGATAATGGTTCTTTTATCCTCCAATTTCTCTGGCGCGGCAATCCAAGTCTTTATGAAGACCTAGCCGCGTTGGCATCGGTCTTTGGCAATCTAGGTTCACTCGGGTTCCGCTCCCGTCGAGCCATGGGTGCGCTTGCATTCACGGGTAATACGAACACGACGCTACAAGATTCCTTTGTGCGTTTCAATCGTCCACAGAATATCAGCATCCGGAAAATCGATGCTCAGTCACCTACCGACGCCATCGCAAAACTTGGATCTTGGTTGAAATCATGTCGTGCCCACGGAAGATCCGGACAAAATCAACAAGAACAACAAAGCCCCTACTTTTGTTACGCCGAAAACGATCACAACATCGGCTACAACATGCCAGGCACCAGTCAAAACGCTACTTTTCGTCCAGCACTCGGACTCCCAATCATTCAGCGGACGAGACAGGGAACCAATCAGTGGAACGAACGCCAGAATACCTCGGGCCGTTTTGCCTCCCCCATCATCCTCCGCCCTCACAAAGATGCAAATGGCCGCTGGCAGGCACTTGTTATTTTCGTGAACTCCAAGCAATGGCCAAAAGGCAAACCCGTTTTCCTCAAGCGCCTTCAATGCCAAGAAATACGAAATGTTTCCCTTGAGCTATTTGAGGCGATGCAGGCAGACCCTCGGCTGAATCCCTTCCCATGACACCTCCCACTGCTAACAGATCCGCGCCATCCGAAAGATCTTCCAAAAAGCGGCTACGTCCTTCCGGCGGCTATCGTTCCACGGCCAGTTTCCAAGCCACCACTCTGATCTACGATGCCACGTATTTTTTCTGCGAGAAATTCGTGGATTGCCGTTCCCGCACCGTGGACCAAATGGTGCAGGCGGCCCGCAGCGTGCGGCAGAAGATCACCGAAGGCAGCCGGGCGGTGGCCAGTTCCTCGCGCAGACCAAGCTGCGTTTGCTCAACGTCGCCCGTGCCAGTCTGGAGGAACTACCGCTGGGCTTGACACCACTGCACCACTACACCAGATTTCCACAATTCGACTCACCATCAATCTCGACGACGACCTCTACGCCATGGCCCGCACTCATGCTGTCGCCACCCATACCTCGCTGAGCAAGGCGGTGGGGGATTTGCTGCGGTGCCGCGTGGGTGGTGTGGGGCAGCCGACCCATCCGCTTGGCAAGCGACTTTCTGGAGTGCATCCGCTTTCCGGCTTTCCGGTTTCGGAGGAAAGCGAGCGCAAGCTCACTGGCGCGGAAATCCGTCGAGCCATGGATGACGACCTCGTGCGGCCACTGGAAATCATGGGCCTCGCCGCCGAGGAAATCGAGGAGGCTCTGCGATGATTTGGCTTTTCGACGGCAATGTCCTGATTGCAATGATGCTACCGCATCACCCGGATCACCACCGAGTTCATCGCTGGCTGGCCACGATCCGCGATCAGCCCTTTGCTACCTGTTCGGTGACCGAGGGCACGCTGTTGCAGATGCACATGCAGCTTGGCCATGACCAAAGCGCCGCCGCCGCATGGCAGGCACTGACCGCCATCCACTCCCATCCCATGCAACACTTCTGGCCGGAAAATTTCTCCTACACAGAAATTCCCCCTACCCGCCTCACCGGCCACCGCCAGATCACCGACTCCTGGCTGGCCGAACTCGCCCGGCGCAAGGGAGGCAACCTTGCCACTCTGGATGTGGCCCTTTCCACCCTGTGGCCGGATGCCACGCTCCTCATCCCGGTTTGAACTGCCACCAGCCCATTCCTTTTCCCCTGTTCTCATAGCTTGCTGTGTCGGAACGAACTCCCCACAACTTCATGAAATGACAAGTTAGTCCCATCGTTGTCAGCCAATCGGCGGTGCAAACTCCCGAATCCCTACAATCTCCCACCCCCCCTATTCACCAACCTGGAAAATCCCGCTATGCCCACCACCACTATCTACGACCTCGCCGACCGCCTTTACGCCCATGTCCCATGGGAGTTGCTTGAAGAAATCGACCTCATCCGCGTCATCCACCCGGTCACCGGCGAGAGCGGCTATATCAGCATCATGGGCAGCCAGGGCCAACATCACTGCCTCGCCCTTTATCTTGGCGAGGAAGCCCTGCGCCGCTTCAACTTGATGCAGGAGGATGATCCCGACGACCCCGCCGTCCCGGAGCTCGACTCCGTGAGCCTGATTCTCGAAACCCGCCAGCTCCAGGCCGCGTTCGGCAGCCGTCCCGAACTCCGCAAGGACGAACTCGCTGACATCAAAAAACTCGGTCGCAAATACCGTGGCGACAACTGGCCGATGTTCCGCAGTTTCAAACCCGGCTGTGCCCCCGGCCCGCTGGACGACGCGGAAATCCTCTGGCTCACCACCGCGCTCGAGCAGTTCCTGGAGGTGTTTCCCACCCTGAAATCCAAGGGAGCCCACACCTTTCGCCAGATCGACGGCATCTTTGAAACGCTCACCCGTGTTTTTGAAAACGGTGCATGGCGGAGCACTTGGACCGAGCACGACGGCTTTTCCCACGAGTGGCCCACCCCGGAGCCTTCCGTGCTGCTCATTGAAAAGATCCGGCGGCAGGAAAAGCTCGCCGACATCGACTGCCATTTCCAGCTAATCCCCACACCCATCGGGAGACCGCAGTCCGCCGTTTTCCCCTACCTCGCCATTTCCGTGGAGCCGGAGTCCGGCTTTATCCTCGGCATGGAAATGCTCTCGGTCGAGAAGCAATCATACGCAGAACTGATCGCCTCCGTCCCCGACGTGTTCCTCAAGCAGTGGGCAAAAGCCGGCATTCGTCCCGCCTCCATCCGTGTCTCCACCATCACCACCTACTCCATGCTGGAACTCGCCGCCGCCGATCTCAACACCCCCATGCGCCGCGCCGATCGACTGTCGTCCATCGAGCGGGTGATGCGGGAATTGCCGTTTTGAAGGCGACTTCCATCCCTCTCCCCAACTTCACATCTACTAACAAAAAAATGAATGCCACTCTCCATATCGTCTCCACCGGCACCAGCTTGATTTCGAACTACACCAGGATCCGCAAGGAGACCGATCCAGCGTTCAATCCGAATAATGCTCAGGATCTTGGCCAGCTCGCCACATTTCTTGAGAAGGATCCACGAACTGCGAGTGCGGAGATCAACTCGCTCGACAATCGCACCGGATTGTTAGGCACGGCCGGACGGCGGGACGATCTGGTCGTAACCGTCCTCCATAGCGCTACGGACCAAGGTAAACGCGCAGCCGGAGTGCTGGAACGTTTCCTCAGGGACAGAGTGCGAGGCATTCAGACGCTCCCGTTCATCGGGTTCGACCGCCCGGCCAATCCGCACTACTCGGAGACTGACGCCAAGGCCGACGCGGAGAAATCCCTGTCCGACCTCAGAGAGAAACTCGCCGCCCACATCGCCGCTATGCAGGCCCAAGGCCTAGCGGTGCAAATCAACTGCACCGGCGGCTTCAAGGCGGAGTCCGCCATTCTATACGCGGTAGGCAGGGAGCTGAAAGTCCCAGTTTACTACATGCACGAATCCTTCCGCTGCTGCATCGACCTGCCGATGGACTGATACAAGTCACCCCCATGAGCATCACCCTCATCCATCTCGTCAGCGAGCAACCGATGCCAAATCTGCTTCCCCTTCTCGCGTTGAAACCGGAGAGGGTGATCCAGGTCCGCAGCAAGGGCACGCGCTTTGAGCATGTCCCTGCCCATGTTGAAAATGCCGCAAAAGAGGCCGGAATTCATGCGGATTTCCGCGTCGTCGTATTGGATCATGAGACACCCGCACCCGAGGAAGTTAGATATCAACTGAAACAACTGCTCTCCGTTTTCCCAAGCGCCGCTGTCAACATCACCGGTGGAACCAAACTCATGTCCTTGGGTGCGTATCTCGGCGCGAAAGAGTTTCCCGTTCCTATGCTCTACTGCGACACATCAACGGGCGGCTTCCAACGTGTGGGCGAGCAAAAATTGCCCGCCCACATGCTTTCGTTTCAGGAAGTTTCCAAATCCCTGAACCTGCGGACCGTGATGGCCGCCCATGGGAAATCTCCCGAAGCCTGGAAATTCGATACCGCTTCAAAACAGCAGTTGGATTTCGGACTGACAGCTTGGAAGCTTCGCAACGGCAACGCCAAGGATTTCGAAAATCATCAGTTTGGCCGCCGTCTCCGCGACTTCTTCAGATCGGACAACGGCAAAATTCCGAAAAGCGCGGACAAACTCAGAAGCCTGAATGCCGCCGATTTGACCGCCGCCATCCCGGGCGAATTGCCGGACGGCATCATCCGTTTTCTTGAGTCCGCCACATCGGCCGGCTTTCTGGCCCGTCTCGCTCACGGCGGTTTCCGTATGGTCCCAGGGCCGGATCAAAAGGACAAGCTTCGGAGCCATGTCGAACGGATCGCTAATCTTCTGGATGGCTCATGGCTGGAACTTGCAGTGCTCGCATTCGCCATCCGGTCCAGCCGCCACCTCGATCCTCACTGGAGTGTCGAGCCTACCACTGCGGGTGCAGGTCGCGCCGAATACGGAGAAACCGATCTTGTCGCCATCAATGCCGATCACAGCTCGCTGGAAATCATCTCCTGCAAGACCTCGCTCGCTCAACCTCTTGAGCACCTTGAAGGCTTACGCACCCGCGCCAACAACCTCGGCGGCAGCCATGCGCTCGCCACCCTCGCCGTGCTCAGGACCGACTCGGAAAGCAAATTGCGGCAGTGGGGAAAACTCCTGCGTGTCAGAGTTCTCATCGGGATGGAAATCCCAGCTCATTTCACCACCCCATGACCACTCTTCTCGCCGTCACCGGACTTTCCCCCGCCATCGTCACCGAGACCCTCTGGGCCTTGGCGCATGAATCACCGCCCATCCTTCCCGAACGTGTCGTTTTCCTCACTACCGCCACTGGGGCCTCGAAAATCGAAGAACAGCTCTTCACGCCCCAACCGGAGTGGGAAGACCGCAGCGTATGGGAAACCCTGCGCCATTCCCTCAAGGCCACGCCCCAGCAACTCATCGCCGATCCCGTCCAGATCATCGCCATGGGCGATGGCACAGCCGGCCGCGCCATGCCTCTGGACGACATCCGCACACCGGCAGAAAATACCGCCGCTGCCGAGTTCATCTTCGGCCAAGTCTGGAACATCGTCCGCGATCCCAACCTACGACTCATCGCCTCCATCGCCGGTGGCAGGAAAACCATGGGCGCGCTCCTCCACTCCGCCGTCTCGCTGATCGGTCGAGAAAATGACCGCGTCACCCATGTCCTTGTCGATTCTCCCTACGACACGCTTCCCGGCTTCTTTTATCCCGGCCAGCCCGGCCAGCCGTTGCTCGCCAGCGATGCCGCAGCCTACGATCCTGCTGCCGCCCGGCTCCAGCTCGCCGATGTCCCATTCGTCCCACTGCGCAACCGTTTTAAGGAACTCGACGAACTCCCCGGCTCCTTTCTCACCCTTCGGCAGACTCTTTCGGCACGCCTTAAACACGATGCAGACCGCGTCATCTCGATCCAGATCGATCACCGTCGCAGCATTTTGAAGGTCGATGGCATAGCCTATCCAGTCCGCGTCAGAGCCCTCACCGTCCTACAGTTTTTGCTAGAGGTCAACCAAAGTGGCGATATCCCTCCCGATCAAGTCAGCGCCGGGCAGCGCCTCTCCACATGGTATGCCGCGAACAAATCCATTCTCGGCTACCTCGACAGCCCGAAGTTCGATGATTCAGACATCCGTCGTGAGCTCAATTTGCTGCGCGATGTCCTGAAGTCAGCGCCCTGGAAACCCGCCACTCGCACTCTCGTTCTGCCGCCGTTCACCCTGCTCTAGAGCCTGTGCCTGCGGGCCACCGGGATATCCCGGAACATCCTTACTAGTGACTTGAGTGCTGGCTCGGTCAGTGTTGACCCCATGCCCTCCGCCTGCATCCAATACCCCGGCTCCAGGGTTTGTCTCGAATCCGAGCGACTCGTCGTCTCATTCACAGATGACGAAGGCTCGCCCCTCAAGCGGGACATTCCACTCCGCGATCTTGACCGGCTCATCCTTGCCGAGACCGTCTCCATCACGAGCCCCGCCCTCGCGGAAATCCTCCGCCGCGCCATCCCAGTCAGCATGGTCGATTATGCCGGTCGATTCATCGGAGCCTTCCAGCCGGCCACCCTCGATCATGGTGCCTCCCGTCTTCGCCACTATCAACGCACCCTTGATCTCGTCTTCGCCCAGACGATTGCCGGGAAACTCATCGTCGCCAAAATCTACAACCAGCGCCGCCTGCTCCAGCGCGTCGCGGCAAATCGCAAGGCTGAGGACCGCCCGGTTTCCTCGCTCATACCCGAAGCACTCACTATCTTGGACCGCGCCATGGCCGTCGCCGGAAAATGCGATAACCTCGACTCCCTCCGCGGCCACGAGGGACTCGCCGCCGCCCGCTACTTCGCGGCATGGGCGTCCTTGTTTCCGCCGGAGTTCCCCTTCGAGCGCCGCTCCACGCGGCCTCCCCTGAACTCCGTGAACGCCTGCCTCTCCTTCGCCTCCACGCTCGTTTACAATGAAACCCACGCCTTCATCCACTCCCACGGCCTCGATCCCGCGCTCGGCATCCTCCATACCACCGAAAACGGTCGCTGGTCGCTCGCGCTCGACCTCATGGAACCCTTCCGCCCGGTCATCGCAGAAGCTCTCACCCTTGATCTCTTCTCCCACAAGATGCTCAATGAATCCCACTTCGAGCCCCACGACGGAGGCGTTTATTTAAACCGCGAGGGCCGCTCCAAACTCATCCTCCAATATGAGAAACGCATGGAACGCCAATTCATGAGCGAAACCGCCGCTCACCGCACCACCCTCCGCCAACAACTAGAAAATCATGCCATCCTCTTTAAATCCGCTCTCGATGATCCCTCGAAATTCCAAGCATTCTGCATGAACTAGAATCAAAGAAAGACTCAAGACTCAAGAGAAGCGAGTATGGGCAGAAAATCACTATAGCGCGTTTCTTCTCTTATCTCTTATCTCTTATCTCTTATCTCTTGCCTCTCCTCCCCCATGACTTGGTTTGACGAAGCATTCCCCCGCGTCCCCTATGAACATGGCCAACCCGGTTCCGACCAAATGCTCATCCTGATCGGTTACGACATCGCCAGCCCCAAACGCCTCCAGAAAGTCGCCAAGACCTGTGAGGACTACGGTCTGCGCGTCCAGTATTCCTTCTTCGAGTGCCACCTCGAACCCGCAGGCTTCGACCAACTTTGGAGTCGCCTCCAGGAGCTTATTGATTTGGACTTCGACCGCCTCGTCGCCTACCGGATCGACGCGACCTCCGCCAAGCGCACTCTAACTGCGGGAACCATGGTCTGTTCCGAAAAGGTGATCTGCTACCTGATCTGATGACGGTGAATCAGGCTCAGACTGTTGCCTCCCCTGCCCTAGATCATCCTCCACCCCCTCTCAGGACTTGGGATTAAAATCCAGCAAACCACCCATCTCCCGCCCTGAACGATAAATCACTCTCCACCAGCTCTTTATCATCAAATCTCTGCGAATTTCCTCCCTCATTATGGCCTGCTTTTCCAGTCGCTTTTTCTCTCCCGTCCTGAAGCTATCGTTGACGTTTAATAATCAGTCCTTTATGTACCCAGCAGTCCCTAGCGGACTCCACGCCGAAAGGCATTGGTGACCTGCGATGCGTCAGGTCTGCCGTTTCTGGATTTCGTTGTCCCTAGCGGACTCCACGCCGAAAGGCATTGGTGACTCGGTTATGACGCTACCAGCCTCGCGGTTGTATATTGTGTCCCTAGCGGACTCCACGCCGAAAGGCATTGGTGACCGGCGCGGCCTTTGGCCACGATTGATTTGATGAGTTGTCCCTAGCGGACTCCACGCCGAAAGGCATTGGTGACCGGGTTTTGCCCGAGCGATCTGTAGTTTTGCCAATGTCCCTAGCGGACTCCACGCCGAAAGGCATTGGTGACCCTGCATTTTTTCCTGAGCTTCCGGCGTGATCGTGTTGTCCCTAGCGGACTCCACGCCGAAAGGCATTGGTGACCCAAACCACCTCTTCCACCACCGTCATATTCTTCGGGTCCCTAGCGGACTCCACGCCGAAAGGCATTGGTGACGCTTGGCGGTACGCGTGCTGCATGGCGTTAAATTCGGTCCCTAGCGGACTCCACGCCGAAAGGCATTGGTGACGCCTTTGGCCACGATTGATTTGGTGATGAGTTCTGGGGTCCCTAGCGGACTCCACGCCGAAAGGCATTGGTGACTGTGTCCCTCGGTGTAAAGGGCGCGATTTGAGCGAGGTCCCTAGCGGACTCCACGCCGAAAGGCATTGGTGACGTGGTGGTTTGGGGTTGGTGTTGTTTGAGTTTTTCCGGTCCCTAGCGGACTCCACGCCGAAAGGCATTGGTGACCCTCAATTTTGAGGCGGATCGAGGAATCAATCATGGTCCCTAGCGGACTCCACGCCGAAAGGCATTGGTGACCCGCCCGTGGCACATTGCCAGCGACCGAGCCAACGACAGTCCCTAGCGGACTCCACGCCGAAAGGCATTGGTGACCCGGAATGACGACCCCGCCCGTGGCACATTGCCAGGTCCCTAGCGGACTCCACGCCGAAAGGCATTGGTGACGGTCATACGCCCGCCTGGCTCGGACCTGCCGCCCGGTGGTCCCTAGCGGACTCCACGCCGAAAGGCATTGGTGACCCTGCTGGGTCGATGCTGTCTTGGTCGTGGCTGATGGGTCCCTAGCGGACTCCACGCCGAAAGGCATTGGTGACCAGCTTTTGTGGTATCGGTTAGGGTCAGGCGTAACGCGTCCCTAGCGGACTCCACGCCGAAAGGCATTGGTGACTTGGTTTGGTGGTTGGGTTGATCATGCGATTTCGAAGTCCCTAGCGGACTCCACGCCGAAAGGCATTGGTGACGCGGGTTTTGGCCGAGCGAGCGGTAGTTTTCCCACTCAGTCCCTAGCGGACTCCACGCCGAAAGGCATTGGTGACATGGTCAGGCCGCCTGCGTTGTTTTCGATGATTTCGAGTCCCTAGCGGACTCCACGCCGAAAGGCATTGGTGACCTTGGGACTTGTGGCCGAAATTGGCGACCGCCTTGGGTCCCTAGCGGACTCCACGCCGAAAGGCATTGGTGACTAAGGAGGAAATTGCAGCCTCCTGTGGAAGCTGTGGGTCCCTAGCGGACTCCACGCCGAAAGGCATTGGTGACCCCAGAGACTGCATCGTAGGCGATTTCGATTTTTATGGGTCCCTAGCGGACTCCACGCCGAAAGGCATTGGTGACCTCCTGTTGAAGCTGTGGTTTCGACGATATTCTGCCCTGTCCCTAGCGGACTCCACGCCGAAAGGCATTGGTGACTGAGGTATTCGGTGGTGGTCATTGTATTGGTTTGGTGTGTCCCTAGCGGACTCCACGCCGAAAGGCATTGGTGACTAGGTGGCGGATGGGTCGATGCTGGATTGGTCGTGGGTCCCTAGCGGACTCCACGCCGAAAGGCATTGGTGACACTCCTGGCAGCCGGGTGCCTCGTGTTCGATTACGCGGGTCCCTAGCGGACTCCACGCCGAAAGGCATTGGTGACGACAAGCCGCTCTAATGAGGACAGGTAGGCCATCCGAGTCCCTAGCGGACTCCACGCCGAAAGGCATTGGTGACCGGGCTTGCGCTTGGGTGGCGAAATTCTTCGAAGGGGTCCCTAGCGGACTCCACGCCGAAAGGCATTGGTGACTTCGCCCCGGCGATGGGCTGAGACACGTATGTTGAAGTCCCTAGCGGACTCCACGCCGAAAGGCATTGGTGACTTAAATTCGGCACATGCTATGACGCCGCAGACGGCAGCGTCCCTAGCGGACTCCACGCCGAAAGGCATTGGTGACCGGCCACTGTGGTAGTGGCCGATGTAAATCTGCGGCTGTCCCTAGCGGACTCCACGCCGAAAGGCATTGGTGACCATGCCCAAAAGTTTCCGGTTTCGAAAACGCCCTCGGTCCCTAGCGGACTCCACGCCGAAAGGCATTGGTGACGCAGGAATCCCGGTGGGGTTCGTTTCCGCTGTTTGGGTCCCTAGCGGACTCCACGCCGAAAGGCATTGGTGACTGGCCGTCGGCGGTGGTGGAGAAATAAACGGTTCCGGTCCCTAGCGGACTCCACGCCGAAAGGCATTGGTGACTTACGCGGCAGGTTGCGTATGCCCCCTGATGCTTGGTCCCTAGCGGACTCCACGCCGAAAGGCATTGGTGACTCAACATTCTTGGGGAAATCCTTAGCGGACCGACCTAGTCCCTAGCGGACTCCACGCCGAAAGGCATTGGTGACTTGCCGGACCCGCTGACGGATACGCGGGTCCAGTTACGTCCCTAGCGGACTCCACGCCGAAAGGCATTGGTGACCCGCGAACTGACGGGCTTGCGCTTGGGTGTCGAAATTGTCCCTAGCGGACTCCACGCCGAAAGGCATTGGTGACCCTCAATTTTTAGGCGGATCGAGGATTCCATCATGTCCCTAGCGGACTCCACGCCGAAAGGCATTGGTGACAAAAGACCTTGGCGGGGACTCCTTCGATTTCGCAGTGGTCCCTAGCGGACTCCACGCCGAAAGGCATTGGTGACCCGTGTTCGACCTCGGCCTCTTCGTCGTCGAAGATGTGTCCCTAGCGGACTCCACGCCGAAAGGCATTGGTGACTCGGCTTTTTGGATAGCATTGTAGGCGGCGTTTGCCTGTCCCTAGCGGACTCCACGCCGAAAGGCATTGGTGACCAAGCCCGCTGTCTGCGGGGACGATTTCAAATGTCGTCCCTAGCGGACTCCACGCCGAAAGGCATTGGTGACCGACGGCACCGGACGGGAACGACTGGCGTATTCTGGTCCCTAGCGGACTCCACGCCGAAAGGCATTGGTGACTTTCGTATTTTGATTTAGTGTTGGTGTCGCTCAGTGGGTCCCTAGCGGACTCCACGCCGAAAGGCATTGGTGACCCACTTGCTAGCAAGTGGCTTGGTCATCCCGTCGAGTCCCTAGCGGACTCCACGCCGAAAGGCATTGGTGACCGCAGGCGATGGACACGCCAACGGCGAGGGCTAACAGGTCCCTAGCGGACTCCACGCCGAAAGGCATTGGTGACATAATGTTGGTCGGTTAGGCGGGGATCATTTCATTGGTCCCTAGCGGACTCCACGCCGAAAGGCATTGGTGACGTCATCCCGTCGAGGCGATCCATTGAGACTTTCACAGTCCCTAGCGGACTCCACGCCGAAAGGCATTGGTGACTCGGCCACTGTGGTAGTGGCCGATGTAAATCTGCGGCGTCCCTAGCGGACTCCACGCCGAAAGGCATTGGTGACCACTTGCTAGCAAGTGGCTTGGTCATCCCGTCGAGGGTCCCTAGCGGACTCCACGCCGAAAGGCATTGGTGACGCCATTGTCAATTCACCGCCCGTGATTGTGCCTGCCTGTCCCTAGCGGACTCCACGCCGAAAGGCATTGGTGACCATCTTGGCCCGTCACGGGAAGAAACGGTAGTTTATGTCCCTAGCGGACTCCACGCCGAAAGGCATTGGTGACGACCGAAGTCCTGCGGGGGTGGGGGGTGGTTCAATTGGTCCCTAGCGGACTCCACGCCGAAAGGCATTGGTGACTTTGTCAGATGAGGTCAACCGCCTTCACGGTTGCCCGTCCCTAGCGGACTCCACGCCGAAAGGCATTGGTGACCCTTCATTCTCTTCAGCATCTCGTGCTTGGCCA
>JAYVNM010000133.1:0-4055 GCA_043758445.1 Akkermansiaceae bacterium
CCGATGAGCATGTAGGGATGGCGGCGTCCCCATGAGCTGCGGGTGTTGTCGCTGATGTGCCCCATGACGGGTTCGGTGATCGCTTCCCAAAAAACCGAGAGTGACATCGCGAGGCCAGCCCATTTCGGATCGAGTCCGAGGGACTTGGTATAGAACAGCATGGCGAAGCCGAAAATGCCGTTCATCACGAGCGAGTTCGCGCACTCGCCGAGCGAGTAGGTGAACATGCTGCCAGTTGAGCACGTCTTGGTGACGGGCGGAGTTTTGTGGATCATGGTTGAGTGATGGATGGAAAGTGGATTTAAAAAATGCTTACTTGAATTTTCCGATGACGCGGATTTCGTTGACTGAGAGCGGGGATTTGGTGGCCTTGCGTTCAAGGCGGATGAAGCGGGCGGTGGTTCCGGCTGGAGGATTGATCGTCCAAGGCTTGGAAGGTTCTCCTATGGTGAGGGTGTCGCCCTCCGATACGGATTGGGATTTGAATTGGCCGTTGAGGGTATATTCGACGACGAGTTCCTTGGGCTGGCTGGGAGCGGGGTCGCTGCCGCAGAGGGCGTTTTCCGCTTTAGTCGTGAGGGAGCCGGAGGTGGCGAGGGCTTGGAGTTTGGCCGTGACATCGGCGGATGAGGATCCTTTGCCGTAAGTTGCCTTGCGGATGACGACGAGGCTGGGGCTCTTGCCTGTGAAGGTGGCAAGGGCGGCTACCTTTGAGAAATCCATGGTTTCTGAGATTTTCAGAGAGTCGCCGGGCATGGGGTTGCCGGAGATTTCGATGCGGGAAATGTTAGCCGGGCGTGAGAGGTCGAGCCATGCCCAGGGGGATGGGTCTTCGGGAGCGGAGGTCCACTGAGTGGATTCCGAGCCGTCAGTGGCCATGGATGGGTGGTGCGGGTTGCCGGAGTGGGACGAGGTGCGCCAGGTTTTATAGATGGCGAGATTGGATGGCGGCGAATCTGCAGCGACGGTGAGCTGAATGGCGGTGTGGAGCGGACTCCACGCGGCATCTGCGGGTAGAGTGAGCGTGACGCCCTCTGTGGATTGGGTGAGGGCAACGGGCGTGCCAGCGGGCAGGAGCGCAGCGGCAGAGAACCGTTTGCCGTCGGCGGGCGGTGGGAGTTTCAGCGATTTTGATCCATCGGCGGGGGCCTTGAGGACGTGGATAAATTCGAGTGCATCGTCGGTCGAGCGGGTGGCGACGCCCCATGAAATCGAGGCGATTGTCGAGCCAGCCGGGGTGGGCCAGGATGTGCTGGCAAAGGTGTTTTTGAGGGATTTTTCGATCGGTTTGATGAGTGCGCCGGTTTTCTGGAGTCGTTCCAGCACGCCGGTTTCCCAGCCGCCATCGGCATAGGGTCCAGCGGCCCAGACGACGCCGCCGCCGTCAGTGTTGGAGCCGGCTTGGAAGACGGTGTAGCGGTAGAGGGATTCTGGAGTGTATTGGATCCACTTGTTAAAGCCCACCTTTGGACTGGGTTGGGCGGGGGTGTCTTTTCCTTCGGCGAAGGCGGCCCAGAAGATGCTGCCAGTGACGATGGAAATCGGAATTTTGTGGGATTTCCATTGGTCACCGTCTGGAGTGCTGAACGAGTTGCCGTAGAAAACCTCCTGATTGCCGAGATCTGCGGTGTAAAGGTTTCCGTAGTCGTTTTGCATCATGAGAAGGTGCGGGTGGCGGCTGGTGATGGTTTTGCGGAGGCGCGGGTAATCGACCACCTTGTAGCTGTCTGCCGCGCCGCTGCCTTCGTCGAGGTAGAGGCCGAGCAGGTCGTTGCCGTAGCGGTCGGCGAGTTCACCGTAGATGTCGTTGATGAAATTGTTCCACTTCTCCTTATCGAATTTTGCCCAATCCGGGTTAGAGGAACCGGACTCCGCCCAGCCGGTGCGGGCTTGGTCGGGTGCCATGAAATCGTGGCCATCGCGCGGGTGGGTGTAGAGCAGGACCTTGACGCCTTTTGCTTTGCAGGCTTTGATCATATCGCCGATGAGGTCGCGTTTGGCCGAGTGGCCGGGCATCCATTTCTCCATCGCCTTGCTTGGGTAGAGCAAGTTCATGTTGGCGTGCCAGGCGGTGAACAACACATATTCCACGCCCATGGAGGCGACGTCGTTGGCGAAGCGCTCGGCATTGAAGCGATTGGCGAGGTCGTCCAGGCTGGCGGGCATCGAGCCATCCGGGCGGATGGTGACTTTGTAGCCTTCTCCGCCCCAGACGTAGTGGACGAAGAGTCCGTATTTCATGGACCGGTAGTCAGCGGGTGGGAGCTTGATCGCTTGGGCGAGCAGGCTATTTGAGGCAAAAAGGCCGAGGCAGGCAGTTAGGGCGGGTTTGGCGAGTGAGCGAAGGAACATTGAAGTAGGTGGATGTTGGGGTTATTGAATTTTTCCGATAACGCGGATTTCGTTGACTGAGAGCGGAAATTTCGTGGTTTTACGTTCGAGGCGGATGAAGAGTGCGGTGGAGGGTGACCGGGCCGAACAAGCCCGATGGTGTTTGGCTTTCAAAGGCGTAGGGAGACGGGATTCCGACGCTGTAGTGGTTGGCGAGGGTGTTGGCTATGGTGACGGAAAGTTCGTTTTTTCCGCTCAGCAAAAAGTCCGTAATGTCGCAAGTCCACGGCGGGCAAACGAGGGTCGCCACGTGTTTTCCGTTCACCTTGATCTCGGCGGTGGCGCTGAGATCGCCGAGGTCGAGGGTTACGCGGGATTTCACATCCGCGAGCTCAAAGCTACGGCTGTAAATCGCCGTGCCGGAATAGGTGGCGAGCCCATGGACGCACCAATCGCCCGGTGTGATGCGCCCCTTTCCGCAAGTGAAACAAACCGGCTCCGGGATGGCATCGCCCGCATGTGAATCGCGCGGCGCGGTCACTTTCAACGCGATGGTCACGGGTTCCGTGCTCTCATGAGTCGCCGTCGCCCGGTAGCGATGCAGGCCATCCGCAGCCACTTCTAGGAGCTGCATTTCAAGGGTGTTGCCATTTGCCCAAGCGGTGGCCGAGCCCCGTGTCGCGAAGGTCATTTCACGAAACCCCGGCGGACTCAAAAATCGGAAGAGGATACCACGGCGTTCCGGTGCGGCGAGCAGGCAGGGTCGCAGCGCCGTCGGGCTGGTGAACCCGCGTAGCGCAGGCTGCTCATGCCCTTCCAGTGATGGGTCTAACAGAACAAAGGCGCGGGTGCGCTGGCCTTCGGGCTGTGTTAGTTTGATGAAAATGTCATTCTCTCCCTCGCGGAGACTGACATGGTCTTCCTGTGCCTCAGCATCGTAATGGGGAATGCCCCACGGCGGGTAAAAACCCGGCGGTAGCGCATTTTCCCGACCCATGATGCTGCGTCCGTTCACCCAAATTTGATAGGCGCAGCGGGCGGCACTTTGGATGACTTTTTCCCCAGCGTCTTGCGTAAGAATTTTCGCGCGCACAAACCAAACGCTACCCGGCGTCTCGGAGTGGAAATCCAGATACTCATCCGGCACCGCCCCCTTCAAGCCATGCGGCCCGCTTTGCCAGTGGGTCAAGAATGGATCACGCTCGATGCCCCAACGCCGGGAAAACGAATACGGCTGCCATGCGTAGCTGCCATGCCCGGCCAGAATTTCTCGCTCGATTTTCAGCAGATCAGAATCCGGCGGAAACGGGCCGATGAATTCCATCTGCGGGCCGTAGGAAAAAGTGGTTTCATCCCACGAAGAATCATCGAAATCCGCAGCCTGCCATGATTCATGCGAACCCATATCATCGCAGTATCGGAAGCGCCGTGCCTGCGCACCTAACAACGACGAGGTGGCAGGCAGTGAGAAATCACCGAACTGATTATCGAGACACGGAACGATCTGGAAGTCCCATTCTCCATCCAGCGTCGCGACGAGCTCGGTCTGTTCGTCTGCCGCGTTGCCGGGCGATGAAGTCGGGTGTCTCCGAGTATCCATGACAAGCAAGCGCGCCTCGCGGGCAGCGAAGGTCATGGCCTCGGTGGATGGAAACGGCGCGACCTGCCCCGTCCATGCATCCCATATCTCCATGCTGCCGGAATCGCGCAAACGGATCTGCGCC
>JAYVNM010000134.1:0-4051 GCA_043758445.1 Akkermansiaceae bacterium
TCGGGATTAACGCCAAGACCGTGGAGGACGCACTGCACATGCTCGAAAAGGAAGGGGTAGTGAAGTCCTGTGGCGCAGGTCACAATCGGCAGATCGTCCCTCCTCCGAAAGGTGCGGTGATCTCCCGCCTGCGTTTGGGATTGCTTCTCTGGGCTAAGTCTGACAAGACCTGGCCCCATATTGTGGAGCTTCAGCACCGGCTGGTGAATGATGGGCACAAGGTTATCGTCCCCAAAAAGACATTGATGGATATGAAGATGGACGTGAAGCGCATCGCCCGCGTCGTGGAGCAAATCGAAGCGGACGCGTGGGTGGTGTCATCTGGATCGCTGGAGGTGTTGGAGTGGTTTGTCCAGCAGGAGTTCCCTACCTTTGCTCTCTACGGTCGTTATCAGGGACTGCCGATCGCGGCAGTCGGGTCAGTCAAGAAGCCAGCGGTCGTCGCAGTCACAAAAAGCCTGATCGAAGTCGGCCACCGCCATATTGTGATGCTGGTGGGCAGACAACATAGACTACCCCAACCGGGCCCGTCCGCCACCGCATTCCTAGACACCCTGGCATCCCATGGGATTGTGAATTCACCGTTTTGGCTGCCAGATTGGGAGGAAAGCAAAAACGGCTTTCAGGAGTGCCTGAAATCAATCTTCCAAATGACGCCCCCCAGCGCAATCATCTTCGACGAATCTGCGAATTTCACCGCAGCCTACCATTTTCTCGCGAACCGGGGTCTGCGCGTCCCGCAGGATGTGTCCTTGGTCTGCCTGCAGGAAGTTCACGATACTGAGTGGTGCGTGCCGGCGATCACCCATATTCGTTCCGATTTGTCCAAGGTGAACAGGCCTGTGTTGCGCTGGGCGCAAAATGTGAGCCGGGGCAATAAGGACATCCGGCAGACTGCCATCAATATGGAGTATGTCCCCGGCGGCACAGCTGGGCGGGCGCCGACGCCCCGCGTTGGTGGCCCGGTGTTGAACCATTATCCCTGTCTGTGATCAAGTGCGCACCAAGACATCGCGCCGCACGCTGGACCGCGTCAGTCTTTGAAGAGGTCTGCTATCCTCCCGATTGCTGCTCACGATTCAACCGACAGGCTTCATGGCGATCATGACCGGGATGATTTTCTTGTTCCGTGTCAGGACAGTTGGGACCGCTCCTGGCAGGCTCGTCGTTGCAACCGTATGAATCCCGTCCTTGACCTCCGCAGTCGAGCTATTGGGCAGTTGGGCCTGGTAGTAGCTGAGATTGCCCACATAGGTGCGGGAACCGAACGGCACATAATTGCCCAATTGCGAGACCGCAACGATACAGCCGACGATTTCCCATCGTTCAAGTTTCGCGTTGTAGGCAAATATCGCGCCACCCGAATCACCATCGGCGGCCTGCGCTTCGCCTTCAGTGCGGTCAAATGTGCTCACGAAGCAATGCGTCTGGTAACCACCAGCCGTTGCCACCGGTTTTTGTAATATCTTGTCCAAGGAATTAATGCCCCACTTTTTCTGCCTCAGCCTTTCGACATTGTAACCGAGAGTTGTAGCGCGATCTGCTGGGGCGACACCGTTTTTGCTTTGCCCGTAACCTGTCCCAATCATGACGAACGGCGCTCCGGCACTGGCTCCCATATCCCCCACCGGCAAGAATCCGAGTTGTGCCAGAGGAGAAGTGGCCTTTCCCATTTCAACCCGAAAGATGGCCAGGTCGCCCTTGCATCCGGCGGCGTCATTGAGAATACGCCAGCTGGCATAGTCCGGCTTATAGGTGCTCCCGTCATCCATACGGAACGGATGACAGCCCACATGGGCACTGGTCAGAACATACCCGCCTCCAAGGTAAACACCCGATCCCATGCCCACCGTGCCCACGTGATCCCAATAATTAAACTTCGGAACCATGCTCAATTTACCATGAATGGCTGGGGCCATCGTAGCGATCTGAGCGGCATCATTCTCTGGGCCGGCTTCGGTATTGATGACAATAGCGCCAGCATTCAACATGGCAGCTAAATTAAAAATTATACAATAAAGGGTCAACTTCATAAATATTCTTATTATTATACTTATTATATGTAATTTAACAAGTATGGTTTTTACTATTTTTAATTCTTACTCCCGTAAATACTTGGTTTGCAGGTTTCAATCTCTGCGTGCCGTTGGGGGAACAGACGCTGCACTTCCCCTGCGAGTTTGCGCTGCATGCCGATCTTGGGAATAAATCCGTCGGCTCCATGGCGCAGGCACTCCTCTCCTCGCCGGGCATCCTGATCAATGCTCACCAGGATGATGCGAATTTCCGGAAGATATTCCCGCATTGCGCGAGCCGCCTCGAATCCATTCATTCTTGGCATTTGCACGTCCATCACCACAAGGTCAGGGCGATGTTCACTGACCTGCGCCACGGCATCGCGACCGTCACCGGCTGTGGCCACGACCAATACCGCCGGCATCTTGGCGAAGAACCCGCAGAGTGATTCCAAGACGGCCAAAGAGTCGTCCACGACAACCACCCGGAGCGGTCCCGCTGTTTTCGGCTGAATGATCGTATGCGACATGCAACCATTGTGGAGACGTGCTCTCCGAATGGGAATGCAGGGGGTGCCCTATATTCAGGGCCGACCATTGACTAATGCCTTTCCACTACACGCCGTTGCGCCGGACGCTCAGGCATTGATGATCTGGTTCCGAACGGCGTAGCGGACCAGCTCGGCGACGGAACGCAGATTGAGTTTGCGCATCACGTTGGCGCGGTGTGCGTCCACCGTATTCACGCTCACGCCTAGTCGCGTCGCGACCTGCTTGCTGGTCTTCGCTTCGGCGAGCAGTTGCACGATCTCCCGCTCCCGCGGGGTGAGTCGCCCTGAGCCGTCGGCTGCTGCCGCGGCCTCAGTGGGATCAAGGAAACTGCCGAGCAACACACTGCTCACCTTGCCGGTAAAATACGGTTGGCCCTTGAGCAGCGTCTCGATCGCGGTGACGACGAACCGCGCCGCATCCGCTTTCAAAAGATAGCCCCGCACCCCCGCCGCCAGCGCCTGCCGGATGAGATCATCCGATTCCTGAAGCGTGAGAATGAGCACCTTGGTTTTCGGACATGCCTTGCGAATCTGCGCTGCGGCTTCGATGCCGTTAAGCTCCGCCATGCCGATGTCGAGCACCGCGATGTCGGGGATGAATTTCCGCGCCATTTCCACCGCCATCCGTCCGTCCACGGCCTCGGCGCACACTTTCCAGCCCGGCTGCATTTCCAGCCGCGCCTTGAGGCCGTCGCGCACCAATTCATGATCATCGGCGATCAGGATGTTCACAGTTTTCATGGCGTCATTGTTCGCAGTGGAAGTATGGCACGAACCGTCGTTCCCGGCGAGCCCGGCTGGATTTCCAATCGTCCGCCGATTTGTCCCAGTCGCTCCCGCATTCCTGCGAAACCCACTCCCAGACCGGGAGTCGGCCCCGGCCACGCGCATAATATTGCGGCGGGCAGGCCGCAACCGGAGTCGCTGATTTCCAGCGCGACATCGTCCGCATGACGAGCCAGGTGGATGCGGGCCGTTGTGCTGCCGGAGTGGCGACGAATGTTGCCCAGACTTTCCTGCACCACACGAAAGAGCGCGAGTTCTTGCTCCTCGGGGAGGCGTCCGAAATCGGCCGCGATTTCAACGCTCAAAGTGATACCGCTGCGCTCAGCAAAGCCGGCCGCGTAGGCGCGGATGGCCTCACCCAGACCCGCCTCCTCCAGACGCGGCGGATGCAGCACGTAGGCCAGGGTGCGCAGATCGTGGGTGCATTTCTCGAGTCCCGCCAGCGTGTCGTCTAATCGCTTGGTCAGTGCGGCATCGCTGGGTTGAAGGGATGCCTGCACGACGGAAAGATTCATCATCGCGGCCACCAGATCCTGCGCGGATGAATCGTGCAGTTCCTTAGCAATGCGCCGACGCTCCACGTCCTCCGCGTGCATCAATTGCAAGGCGAGACCCCGCAATTCCACCTCCGCTTTCATATGCTGGGTAATGTCCCGCATAATGGCCACCGCGCCGATATTGCCGCCTGTGGCGTCGAGC
>JAYVNM010000135.1:0-77071 GCA_043758445.1 Akkermansiaceae bacterium
GCGGCGGCAGGATGACACGAAACGATCCTTCATTGCAACGCTGCTTCTCTGGCGTAATCTAGGGCATGATACGCTGGCTAATCTACCTATTTGTTAGCATCGCGCCGTATGCTCACGCCCAAACGCCCGCACCTGTGGGCAAGGGCGGCTATGGGAAGCCCGCGCTGATCACGACAGCGCAACTTACGGAGTTCGAGACCTTGCCTGCGGATCGAAAAAAGCTAATCGAGGGCGCGCTGACGGTCGCGCATGACTCACCGTGGCTGCCCTATCAATTCGGCGGCGCGGACCCCAAGGATGGCGGTTTCGATTGCTCTGGCGCGATGTATTTCGTGATGTGCAAGGCCGGGCTCGCACCACCGAGATCTTCTGCGGAACAGTATTTCTGGCTGAAGTCTCAAAACCGACTGATAGAAATTCCCCTCGCTGCAACCACGCTCGAGCATCCGGGTTTTAAAAGCCTCCAGCCCGGCGACCTGTTATTCTGGGGCAGCACCTACGCGCCTGCCGACGGACGGAAGGTCAACATCACGCACATCGCGTTGTTCCTCGGCCATGAGAAAAAAGACCACCGCGCAGTGATGATCAACGCCACCGACGGTCGATCTTATCGCGGGATCAAGGCGAATGGCTATGGGGTCTATGATTTCCAACTGCCACGCGAAGGCCGTCTAGCGGTCTTCATGGGCTACGGCACGCCGCCGGGAATCGCGGAGATTAAATAATGATCTAACGGTATATTCACCGCATCACATACTTAAGCAGCAAGCCTTGGATATCGCTGTAAAATTCAGAACGGATCAACGCAGCCTGGCGTTCAGGTGTCAGGGTTTCCGGGTCGATGTTCAAGGTGGAGCCAAATTTGAAATGCTCCTCGATCGCGAGTCGCGCCTGATTGAACGAACTGTACCACGGGAAAACATCCTCAGGGGTGATCCAGAGCGGCCCCGGACCACCCTCGGCATGGAACATGGCGCACTCGATTGCCGCCCCCACTTGAGCGAGCGCGTCGTTGAATTCCTCGCGCAAATCCGGGACGACGTATTCGTTCCAATCCAACGCGCCCGCGGCTTCGTCGATGACAGCACCGAGTCGGCTGGCGAGGTCGTGCTCACAGCCTTGGGCATCGCCAATGATGCAGCGAAGCAACTCCCAATCACTGGCGTCTTCCGCGTCGATGCGCAGGCCGCCCTCTAGCGTGGGCATGGCTTTCATGCGGCTTTTTCCAAGGAGGATTTCAATTGATGGGTTTGCAATTGTTGGACATAAAACTCGGCTTTTTCCCGCTCGCCGGACCAGAGGATCGCGCGGCCAGACTGATGAACCCGCAATGTTAGAATCGTCGCCTTTTTCACATCATAGCCGAAGATTTTCATGAAGATCAGCGTGACATAGCGGATCAAATTCACCGGATCATCGTGGACAACGACGTTCCACGGGACATCCAGCGAGGTCTCTTCGCCAGTGCGGGTGAGTGTGTCAGGGTGCTCCATGATGTCAAAGTGCGGCGGGTTCCGGGGCGTCCACCCATTTGCCATGTTCGCGAATCAGATCGGTAAGTCGCTCAACAGCCTCGGCTGCCGGGATGTTGAATTTCACGGCGGTCTTGCCAACGTAGAGGTTGATTTTGTTAGGCGCACCGCCGACGTAGCCGAAGTCCGCGTCCGCCATTTCGCCGGGACCATTGACGATGCAGCCCATCACCGCAATTCGAACGCCCTTGAGATGGCCGGTCGCGGCACGGATTTTTTGGGTGGTGTGTTGGAGGTTGAACAAAGTCCGGCCACAGCTCGGACAGGCGACGTAATCGGTTTTGAAAATCCGGGTGCCCGCAGCTTGCAGAATGTTGTATGCCAACCGCAGCGATTGGCCGGGAGCGGTTTCGCCCCTAACAAGAATTGCATCGCCGATGCCGTCGCACAACAACGAGCCGATATTCTGCGCGGCGGGCAGCAGCGCGAGGAGGAAATCTGTTTCGCCGACTGGTGGATGAAGCGTATCCTTCAGTAAGATTGGATGCCGTGGATCGACGCGGAAGGCCAGTTCCCGGAAGGCGTGGATGACATCGAGATCTAGGCCGTCGCTGACCGTCACGAGACAAGGCTCTGACCGCTGGTTGATAGAGAAAATCGCCGCCTCGTCGCGTGGATCGATTTCTATAACTCCGGACTTTTCAAAGATGATCTCCGGTTTGAAATCCCCCATCCCAGCGATCTTGTGGGCCAGCGCGTTCCAGCGTTCCTGAGTGGTGAAGACGCGTGCCGTGTTTTCCCCGCCAAGCGGGTGGCCCATGATAGTCAGCGAAGAACTACGACGCCGCTCATACGAAAACGGATCATAAGAAGGCGTGAAACAAAAAGTGGCTGGGACGATCCGTCCCACCCCGTAGTTGGGACAACCTGTCCCAACACCCCCAAACCCACTTCCCGTCCACTCCCCAGAAACTCTCCCCTTCTCCGGATTCCTCAAAATATAGCCCACCTGATGTTTCAAATCCTCCCCATCCCTCACGATGTGATCGTAGTATTCCTCCTGCCAAAATGTGCCGGTTTTTCCAAGGATCCGGTTCGCCTCTTTCGCCGTGTGGGTCTTCATCGCCTGGAGGATTTTCTCCAGTTCATGGCCTTCGTGCGGAGTGAGCAGCGCGTGGACATGGTTCGGCATCACGGACCATGCGAGCAGGTCGTAGCGTTCTCCATCAAAGTGTTTCAAGGCCCGCACCATCATCTCGGCGATTGCGTGATTAGCCAGCGGTTTGGGGCCATCCGCAGCGTGCAACGCGGGTTCGATGAGGGTTTCGGTGAGGGATTGAATCTCGGCGTGCATTTTCCGCAGCCGATCCGAAGCATCGCGGGAACCAGCGCGTTGTTTTTCCTGTAAAATTTTATCTAACAGGAGCATCTTTTTCTGCTCGAAATCCTTGAGAACGGCGGCTGGCAGCGAATCTTTGACGCGGAAGGTGACGGCATAGGTGGCACCGGGAATCCGCCAATGAGGAAGATAGGTGGAAGTGCGTTTTTCGAGTTTCGACCAATCGGGGCGGATGGTGTGGGCTAGAGAATTAAGAATGGGACAGGTTGTCCCATCCACGGGCGGGGACGGATCGTCCCAGCCACTTTCAACGGCGCTTTGCGCGTTGAAGGGAGCGGCTAGTGCTTGGGCTACGGGGATTTCATAGATTGCATCCTCCGTTAGGGAAACGCGGATCGTGTCGCCGATGCCATCGGCTAACAACGAGCCGATGCCGATGGCGCTCTTGATCCGGCCATCTTCGCCATCGCCTGCTTCGGTCACGCCGAGGTGGATTGGGTAGTTCCAATCCGGTCCTTCCGCATCAAGGCGGGCGACTAACAAACGATAGGCTTCGATCATCACCTTCGGGTTGGAAGCCTTCATTGAGAACACGAAATTGTGATAGTCATGCTCCCGCGCCAGCCGGGCGAATTCCAAGGCGCTCTCACACATCCCTAACGGCGTGTCGCCATAGCGGTTCATGATCCGGTCCGAGAGCGAGCCGTGGTTCGTGCCGATCCGCATCGCGCGGCCGAGTTCCTTGCAGAGCAGCACCAGCGGGGTGAATTCCGCACGGATGCGTTCGAGCTCCTCCGCGTATTGAGCATCGCTGTATTCACGGACCTCGAATTTTTTCTTATCCACGAAATTCCCCGGATTCACTCGGACTTTTTCCACCCACTTCGCGGCTTCGAGCGCGGCGTCTGGCTTGAAATGGATGTCCGCGACGAGCGGCACTTGGCACCCGGCGGCGCGCACCTCACGGGCGATATTTTCCAGATTCGCCGCGTAAATTTTCGTCTGCGCGGTGATCCGCACGATCTCGCAACCGGCCGCCGCCAGTCCGAGCACTTCTGCCACGCAGGCCGGGGTGTCGCGGGTGTCGGAGGTGATCATCGACTGCACGCGGATCGGGTTATTTCCGCCCACGCCGACATTGCCCACCATCACCTCGCGGGTGAGTCGGCGGGAGTAGTGCAGCAGGTCGGGGCAGTAGTGCAGCGGGGCGGTCGAATTCATTTCCATGCGGGATATAAACGAGAAACCGCCCCCCGGCAACGGTTGCGTGAGGGGGGATAATTTACCGGGCCTTTACGGACGGCGCGCCGGATCGCGGATATAAAGAACGCGTCATGAAAAACCAACTCATCCAGACCTTCATCAATCTTTACGCCTACGGTTAAAAAAACGTCCGCGAGCTCGGGCCGCTGTTGGATGTGAAAACGACGAAGATCCCCTTTGAAGGCAGCGCTGTAAAATAGTTCACACCATCTCCGCTCGCTTTCGAGAAATTCACCAAATACTCTCCACCCCGTGTCCGAAGTCACCGTTCTCGTCATCGAAGACGATCCCGCTGTCCGCCGGGGGATCGTGGATGTGCTGGATTACGCCGGTTATCGTACCTTGGAAGCGGCGGACGGACACGTCGGTATGGAGCTGGCGCTGAAGGCAAACTATCGGCTGCTGCTGCTGGATCTGGTGATGCCCGGTCCCTCGGGATTTCAAATTCTCGAAGCCCTGAAACGCAAACGCCCCGGCCAAGCCGTGATCATCCTGTCCGCGCGTGGTGAGGAAAACGACCGGGTCCGCGGCCTCACCACCGGCGCGGATGATTACGTGGTGAAACCCTTCAGCATGAAGGAACTGCTCGCCCGCGTCGATGCCGTGCTGCGCCGCACCTGCGAGCGGGCTGCACCCGCCGACCTACGCCCGCTGCCCGGCGGGACCGTGGATTTCAAGGAACGCGTGATCCATTTCACCGATGGCCGCCGCGAGGAACTATCCGAACGCGAGGCCGACCTGTTGCGCTACCTGCTAGATTCCCAGGGCCGGATCGTCAGCCGCGAGGAAATCCTCCGCAACCTCTGGAACCTTGATCCCGACCGCACCGAGACCCGCACCATCGACATGCACATCATGCACTTGAGGACGAAACTCGGTGACAAGGATCAATCCCTGCTCACGACTGTGCGCGGCAGGGGCTACCAATTTCTAGCAGAAATCGAGAAATGAGAGCACCGCGAATTTTTTGTGTTTGGACGGCCCTCGCGCTCTGCGGCGTGATGGTGCTAGGGGCTATGACCTGGCTCACGCGCGGCGTCCTTGCCTCGGAACAAGAACGTGCGGAAGCCGAGTCCCGCGCCGATCTGGAAGAGCGGACCCGCCTTGCTCTCTGGCGGATCGACGCAGCGGGTGCGGCCATCGTCCTTGGTGAAAACCGCCACCCGTCCGCGGATTATAAGGCAAATGCGGACGCCTTTTTAAGCAACAATGATGCGAGTGTGAAATTGCATTTCGAGGTCCGCCAGTTTGGCAAACTCACGTCGCCCGAAGGCATCGCACGGCGAAAAAACTTCGAGAGCTTGAGAAAATTACTCAACACCAATCCACTGCCCGGCAATGAATGGTCGCTGCTCACCTGTGCCGCCGTAGCGGGCGAAAACGCATGGCAATCGGTACCGAAGGACGCAGTTCTATCAAAAGGCAACTACGCCAACATCCGTCAGCAGAAAGGGGGGCCGGAAGCCCGCAACGATAGCGGCTATCAAACTAACTTCAACAACGCCGAGCGCGCCCAGCGGGCCAAGACCGTGGAGGACACGGTGAATAATTCGGCGCAGGTGGAACTGAATCAAACCCCCGATGCCTCCCCCACCGAGCAACTCACCGACCTTGCGACCATGCGTGCGGTATGGGTGGGCGGGGACTTGTTTCTTCTCCGGCAACTCACCGCAATGGTTTCCGACATCGCTGAAAAACGGGTGCAAGGCGTGTGGCTGGATCAGGACCTGCTCAAGCAACGACTGCTGGCGGAGGTGAAAGATCTGTTGCCCGCATCCGAGCTCACCGCCATTTTAAATTCCCCAGCCGATGACCCTCTCGCGCTGGTTTCATTTCCCTTTCACCTCCAACGCAACGAACTGCCGCATGCCGCAGCCTCACATCCGAACGGTCCGCTAATCGTCGGTTGGGCCGCAGTCCTGCTCGCACTCCTAACAACATCCTTCCTTGTCCACGGCGTGATGCGTCTCAGCGAGCGGCGGGCATCGTTCGTTTCCGCCGTCACCCACGAGCTTCGCACGCCGCTCACCACCTTTCGCCTCTACTCGGACATGTTGGAAAGCGGCGCGGTGAAACCGGAAAAACGCGGCGACTACCTGCGTGTGCTATCCCGCGAGGCGGACCGACTCTCGCACCTCGTCGAGAACGTGCTGTCGTTCTCCAAGATCGAGCGTGGCAGCGCGCGCTCGGTCGTGCGCGGAACCACACTGCATGATCTGTTGGAGCCGATGCGCGAGCAGCTCGCCGCCCGACTCGCCACCGCCGGCATGGATTTGGAAATGGACAGCGCCAGCACGGTCCGAGTCCGCGTGGACAGCGCCGCCGTGGAGCACATCTTGTTCAACCTCATCGACAACGCGGCGAAATACGCAACCAGTGGCGAGCCGCCAAAGGTGGAGATTACCACTCTAACGAATGGACGGATGGTGGAAATCATTGTCACCGATCACGGCCCCGGGATTCCCGTTTCCGAGCGCGGGCGGATTTTCCGGGCCTTCCATAAATCCGCTCGCGAGGCGGCAGAAAGTCGGCCGGGAGTGGGGCTGGGACTCGCGCTGTCCCGCCGACTTGCCAAGTCTCTTGGTGGTGGGCTGGAGTGCGTGGATGCCGAACACGGTGCCTGTTTCGTGTTACGTCTGCCTATTGCGTAAAAATCGCAAGAACCGGAGTTTCAGGGCGGGAAAGTTGCGCTAGGGTGATGCCGTCATGACTGCCACTCCCAAAACTTCACAACATGCCGTCGCCGAAAAAATGTTAGGCATGGCCCCGCAGCGCTTCCGATCTGGCGGCAAGGGCGAGGTGATCCGCTTCGCGGTGGGCGAGTGCTCGCTGGGCGCGATCCTCGTCGCCTCTTCGGAAATCGGCGTGTGCGGCATCATGCTCGATGAGGATCCGGAGGTTTTGGTCGCGGAATTGCAGCACCGTTTCCCCCAAGCCCGGCTCGTCGGGGGCGATGGAAATTATGAGAACCTCGTCGCAAAAGTCGTCGGGCTGGTGGAGCAGCCGCAACTCGGGCTGGATCTACCACTCGATGTTAGAGGCACGGCATTCCAACAACGGGTCTGGCAGGCGCTGCGCGAAATTCCCGCTGGCTCGACCTTGAGCTACGCGGATGTCGCGTGCAAAATCGGCAGCCCGAAGTCGGTGCGCGCCGTCGCCGGAGCCTGTGGCGCAAACCACATCGCCATCGCGATCCCTTGTCACCGGGTGGTGCGGACCGATGGGAATCTATCCGGCTACCGCTGGGGCGTGGAGCGGAAACGCACCTTGCTCGCACGCGAGGGAGTGGCACACCCGACATCGAAATGAAAACCCAAGCTTCCGATCTGTTTGGCAATGATCCCGCCGCCAACCTGCTGCCTTGCGACGGCACGGTGAATTACTTCGGGCCGATCCTCAGTCCGGCGGCGACCACCCGCTATTATAACACCCTGTTAGCGGGAATTCCGTGGAAGCACGATGAGGCGGTGATCTTTGGCAAACACATCGTCACCGCGCGGAAGGTGGCATGGTATGGTGACGCGGATTTTTCCTACACCTACTCGGGCACCACGAAACAAGCGCTGGCGTGGACGGCGGAGTTGGCCGCGTTGAGGGATCTCGTGGGCAGACTGACCGGCACCGCCTTCAATTCCTGCCTGCTGAATCTCTACCACGACGGCAACGAGGGCATGGCGTGGCACAGCGACGACGAGACATCATTGGGGAAAAATTCCAGCATCGCGTCGGTCAGCCTGGGGGCGGAGCGGGAGTTTCGCCTGAAGCACAAGCGGCAGCCGGGGCTGGCGCTTGCCGTGGTTTTGGAGAGCGGTAGCCTGCTGGTGATGAAGGATGCGACGCAGAGCCATTGGCTGCATTGCGTGCCGAAATCGAAGAAGATCAAATTTCCGAGGATTAATCTAACGTTTCGCACGATGGTGACGGGCTGAGTGCCGCGTCAGTGCAAATTCGAGATGGTCTGGAAGATGGCGGTGATCATGAGATAGGCCATGGTGCCGATGAGTCCGGCCATGATGATGAGCACCACGGGCATGATGAGGGCCATGATCTTTTTGAGGCTTCTATCCATCTCTTTGTCATAGCGCTCGGCGGCGCGGCGCAGCGATTGGTCGATTTTTCCGGTTTGCTCGCCCACGGAAATCATGTCGATGAGCAGCGGCGGGAAAGCTCCGTTGCGGATGAGCGCCTTGGAAAACGACCGGCCATCGCCGACTTGCGCGATGACTTTATCCAACTCGCCACGCAGACCGCGGTTTTGGGTGGCATCCCGGGAAAGTTCGAGTGCCCGCAGCAAGGGCAGGCCGTTGCCGACGAGGTTGGCCATGGTTTCGAGAAACTGGACGTAGAAGCGACTGGTGATGACCGGGCCGATGAGTGGTATCCTGAGCTTGATTCGGTCCCAGGCGGGTTTGTTAGCTTCGTTGTCTTTCCACGCTTTCAGGAAAATAGCGGCGGCGATGATGGTGAGCACGAGGACGATCCACCATTTTTTCAGAAAGGCGGCGGTCCAAATGAGGATGGCGGCACCGAGGGGAATTTTCCCGCCGGGCGTGCTTTGAATCAGGGCTGTTAGTTGGGGGATGAGAACGGTGACGAAGACGATGGAAACCCCGATGCCGGCGACCACGAGGAAGGCCGGATAGATCATCGCGAGGATGAGGCGGGATTGCAACTCGGCGAGGGTCTTGAGGTAGTGGGCCTGGCGCTTGAGGATGTCATCGAGCGCACCGGATGCCTCCCCGGCGGCGGCCAGCGAGCAGTAAAGCGGACCGAAGCTGGGGCTGACTTTTTTCAGGGCGACGGAGAAATTCACCCCATCCCTAACAATCTGCCGGATCTTGAATGAAACCGCCTTGAGGTTGCCAAGTTCTTGGCGGTTTTCCATCGACTTGAGGGCGGGTTCTAACTGAAGACCGGCACTGAGCATATCAGATAGCTCCTCGGTGAAGAGCACGACTTCCTGGCGTTTCAACTTGATCGGGCCATCGGGAATCGGAGTTTCCTTAGTCTCGGTTTTGGTTTTGTTTACGCGGTCGTCCTCGCCGGTTTTCGGCTTGGCCGTATTGCCGGCTTTGCGGATCGCGGAGGGCGCGGTTTCCTTGAGATTGACCGGTTGGAGCCCCTTGCGGTCCAGAACGCGCAAGGCTTCGGGACGATCCGCCGCGTCGATTTCCCCGGTCGAGACGGAACCGTTAGCGGATAGGGCTTTATAGGCGAAGAGGGGCATGGGGAAATTGCAGAGTGAGTTCAGTCGGCGTTGAGGCTTTTCAAGATCTTGCGGGCGAGGTTTTCCTTGATTTCCGAGTGTCGCGGAACGGTTTCAATGACACCGATCTTGGGATTGGTCCATATAGAATGAGCTGCTCCTTCTCGCTTCAGAATACATCCGGCGATGCGGAGTTTTCGTTCCAGATCGCGTCGTTTCATCCGATGGTCACGGTTTCACGAATTGCGTCATCTGGAAGGCCCCGGAGAATATCGGCAGTGCGATCTTCGATAAGAAGTTCCACCGCTTCCTTAAGGCTGCGTTTGGTTTCCTCAATCGTTTCTCCTTGGCCGTTCGCTCCGGGAATCTCGGGGCAAATCGCCCAATATCCTCCGGTCGGATCAGTTTCGATGATGGCAGTTAGTTCAGCTTTCATGAGATGTGGCAATCGTTGTTGGGCAGAAGATGTGCGGGGGAGGAGAAATAGTTAGAAGTTATTGGTTAAAAGTTATTAGGGTTTTCTTAATTTCTCTTCACTTCGATGTTCCTCATTCCCCACCACCGATGTCGGAGGAGGTGACAGAGATGACTTCCTCAATCGTGGTCTCGCCTTTCATCACCTTGTGCCATCCGTATTCGCGCATCGGGATGTAGCCATCGCGGACGGCTTGGACGCGAAGTTCCACAGCTTGGGCGCGGTGGGCGACGAGTTCCTGCATCGGCTGGGTGAGGAGGATAATTTCGTAAATGGCAAGTCGGCCGGAGAAGCCAGTCATCCGGCAACGGTCACAGCCCTGCGGTGCATACACTTGGCCGGGGATGTGTAACGGGATACCGAGATCGCGGCGGTCCTGCTCGGAAATCTCGCGCGGGGTTTTGCAATGGACGCAAAGTTTTCTAACTAGCCGTTGGGCGAGGAAGGCGCGAACGGCGGCGGAGACGAGGAAGGGTTCCACGCCCATGTCGATGAGGCGGCTGATGCCGCCCATGGCGTCGTTGGTGTGGAGCGTGGAGAATACCAAGTGACCTGTTAGTGAGGCGCGGATGGCGATTTCCGCAGTCTCAAGGTCGCGAATTTCCCCGATCATCACAATGTTCGGATCCGCGCGGAGGATGGATCGCAGGGCGGTGGCGAAGGTCAGGCCAATCTCGTTTTTCACGGCGATCTGCATGACGCCGGTGAGCTTATTTTCCACCGGGTCCTCGACCGTGACGATGCGCCGCTCCGGGTGATTCACTTCGGTTAGGAACGAGTAAAGGCTGGTCGATTTTCCCGAGCCGGTGGGGCCAGTGATGAGGATGATGCCGTTGGGCAGGTGCAGCAGGGATTCGATTTTTTTCAACACGAACGGCTCCATGCCGAGCTTGGCGATGTTGAATTTTTCCTGGTTGAGAAGCCGCAGGGAAACGCTCTCGCCCTCGACGGTGGGGACGGTGGCGACGCGGACGTCGATGGTCGCGCCCTCGAACTGGAGGTTGATTCGACCATCCTGCGGCACGCGGCGCTCGGCGATATCGAGGCGGGCCATGATTTTTAAACGGGCAATCACCGAGCTTTGCAGCGCCTTGATATTTTCCGGCACGGCGATCTCGATCAGGCGACCATCGATGCGGTAGCGGATGCGGAGATTCGTGCTGAGTGGCTCGACGTGGATGTCCGTCGCTCGTTGGTCGAGCGCCTCGCGGATGATTTGGTTGACGAACTTGACGACGGACGCTTCCTCGTCGTCGTCTTGGTCGATGACGTTTGCCTCATCCTCGCCGCTTTCGAGGTGGTCGTAGTCAAAATCGCGGCCCTCCAAGATTTGCTCAAACGTGTCGGCCCCCACCCCGTAAAGGCGGCGGAGGGCATCGTGTAGGCGCTTGCGGGAAGCCATGCACCAGTCGATGGGCAGGGAAATTTCCTGTGCCGCAGCTTGGCGGGCGATCAGGTTAAAAGGATCGAACGTGGCGAGTTTCAGGCGTTTATGATCGCCCTCACCCTCAATGGCGACGGGCAGCAAGCGGTGGCGCAGGGCCAAACGTGGACCGCACGCCTCGCGCAGGGGCAGTGGGACCTCGGCCATGGGGATGCTGTCGAGCCACTCGATGCCGAGGTCATGGGCGAGCTCCCGCAAGTATTTTTCCTCATCGACCACCCCCGCATCGAGCACGTCATCGATGGGTGAGCGTTGGCGCTGGGCGGCGGCCCGCAGGACTTCGGTGAGCGCGGGAATGTCCTCGCATCCGGTGCGACGGGCGGGTTCGATCAAAAGCTGGGTCATGGATGGCGACTTCTTGTCGCTTAAAAGCCGCCCAAGCGCAATCTTGTCTCTTGAAATTGCCAAAATAGCCCGTTTTCTTCCCTCGCGAACAATGCGGGATGAGCGTTGACGGGGTGGAAATTTTAGCCATGCTCGCACCCGTAATCCGTTTTGTGGAACCCCAACTTACCTATCCAATGTCCCTAATCCGTCGTTTCTTCGCCGTGGCTCTCGCGGCTTCTTTCGCCACCATAGCCGTCGCCGCAGAAGGCAAGCTCAACATCGCCACCGTCGATATGCAGGAGCTTTTCAAGCAATACTACCGCACCAACGAGGCGCAGAAGCAGATCAATGTCGAGCGCGCCCGCATCCAGAAAGACAACAACGAACGCCTCGCCCGCATCCGTGAACTGGAGGAAAATCTCGCGAAACTCCGCAAGCAACTCGAAGACCCCGCGCTCAACGATTCAAAGAAACAAACGCTCTTCAAGGAGTGGCAAATGCAGCAACAGGAAGGCATCGCCCTCGACCGCGAGCGCCGCGAATTCCTCCAACGCCGGAATCAAGCCCTGAACGAGAAAATGGTCCAGCGCATGAAGGGCATCCTCGAGGAAATCCGCAAGCTGGTAGAAGAAAAAGCCAAGGTCGATAACTACGACTACGTGTTCGACAAGTCCGGCCTCAGCACCTCGCAGGTCCCCTTCCTCCTCTATACCAAGGACGCCACCGACATCACGGCTGGCCTGCTCAAGGACCTCAACAAAGACGCCCCTGCCGAATCCCTACCTGCTGCTGGCGATCCGAAACCGGAAATTCCAGTCCCGACTCCTCCGCCTGCTCCCGGCGACAATTGATAAGCTGCAAAAATCCCAGACCACTCCCGAGTTGGCATTCGCCCTCACGCTTTCCGAGCTCGCCCGTTGGGTTGATGGTGACATCATCCGGGGCGGGTTCGATTTGTCTTTGAAAGGCATGGCCGCGCTCGACGCCGCCGGGCCGCATGACGTGAGTTTCCTCGGCAACGAGAAATATCACGGCCAATTTCTCCAAACCCAAGCCGCCGCCGTCATCGTCCCGCGCGGGGTGACGGACGGACCGCAAGGCACTGCGCTCATCGCCGTGGAAAATCCCACGCTCGCCTTCTCGGTCGTCGTCCGCCATTTCGCCGCTGCCGCCCGCGCCTTCGTCCCCGGCATCCATCCGAGCGCCTTTGTCGATCCCAGCGCCACGCTCGATCCCACGAAAGTCCGAGTGAATCCCGGCGCTATTGTGATGGCTGGCGCGGTCATCGGCGATGGCTCGGACATCGGGCCTAACAGCGTGATTGGCGAGGATGCGATCATCGGCAAAGGCTGCCGGATCATGGCCAACGTCACCGTTCGCGAACGCTGTGTGCTGGGTGATCGCGTCATTCTCCAACCCGGGGCGGTCATCGGCTCGGATGGCTTCGGCTACGAATTTTCCGGTGGCGTCCACGTCAAAATCGACCAGGTCGGCATTGTGGTAATCGGTTCGGATGTGGAAATTGGAGCCAACACCACCATCGACCGCGCCCGCTTCGGCAAGACCGTCATCGGCGCGGGGACAAAGATCGACAATCTCGTCCAGATTGGCCACAACGTCATCATGGGTGAACACTGCCTGATCGTTTCCCAAGTCGGTATTTCTGGCAGTTGCCACATCGGCAACCACGTCACCATCGCGGGTCAAGCAGGCACCTCGGGCCATATCACGATTGGCTCTAACACCCTTATCAGTGGCCGCGCCGGAGTCACTCGCGATCTCCCCGGCGGCAAGTCCTATGGCGGCAAGCCCGCCCAACTGCTGCGCGACGAGATGAAATTGCAAGCCCACATCCGAGGCTTACCCAAACTCACCAAGCGCGTGAAATCCCTCGAAGCCGCCCTGCGCATTCAGGCGACGGAGGAATCGTGATCGATCATAGCACGCATCAGGATCTGTGGTTCTTGATCCAGCCGGTAACGGCAAAAGGGGAGCATACGCGCCCTCGCGTGTCGTCCTCGGCGCCCCGCCGAGGACCGGCCAGCAACAGGACATACCTTCCGCACTCAAAACCCATTGAACCTATAAATCAGCCCATTTGCAGGATCTCATCCATCTTTTATCTGCGTGCATCCTGTTTATCTGCGGTTTAATTTTCCCAAATTTTCTGTCTTCTCGCCTAAACTGACAGCATTAGGCGAGACACTCCAGCCACGTTTTGATTGGCTGAAAGAGGCGACAATAAGTTCGCCACGCCTCAATCCGCAAAACCAAAATCTTGATGCGCGGCATTAACCGTTCATAACCGTTGCGGAATATGACGAATCTGCTAAAGCAAGATCTCAATTTCGTTAGTTCCTCGTTCCTAACATACGACGGAATGGCTTTTACTGGTTCAACCTGATGCCTAACATCCTCGACTCACTCCACCACCACGCTGCCACTCGGCCTTCCGCCATCGCGCTTACATGGTACGGGGGGGGCGTGGTCGTATGCGGAACTGCGGCATCATGCGCAGGACCTTGCGGCGCGGCTGGACCTGATGGGTGTTAGGAAATGTGAGCGCGTGCTGCTGCTGCCACCGCAGGGACTTGACTATATTGCAGGATTTTATGGTGCGCTGATGGCAGGCGTGATTCCTGTGACACTGCCTGCCCCGCGCTCGCGTAGGAGTGTGGAACGCGTGCGGCTGGTGGCAGCGGATTGTGCGCCAGTGGCCATGCTCGTCACGCAGGCGCAGCAGGAGGGATTGAAAAAAGCCATCGCGGCAGTGCCAGCGCTGGCGACACTGCCGCAAGTGGCTTTGGATGTTTCTTTGGAGTGCGGCGACGTGTCGCCGCTTTCCGCTGCCGTGACATGTCGCGGCAGCCAGAACCAAAGCATGGAAGCGCAAAATGAAACGTCTTTGGTGGGAGGCGCGACATGTCGCGCCGACCATAGCGGCGACATGTCGCAGCACTCCAAAGCCACCGCCTTCCTCCAATACACCTCCGGCTCCACCAGCCAGCCGAAGGGGGTCATGGTCACGCACGCGAACCTCGCGCACCAGTGCGCCATGCTCGGCGCGGCCTCCGGCATGGATGCAGAGACCATCATGATTTCGTGGCTGCCGTTGAATCACGACATGGGCTTGCTGGCCGTGCTGGCTCCGTTGTTCCACGGTGGTCGCACCGTGCTGCTGCCATCCAATGCCGTGCTCCAGCGACCGCTGCTCTGGCTGGAAACCGCCGCGCGGGAAAAGGCGACGATGCTGGTGGGGCCGGACTTTGGCTATATGGCCTGTGCTTCGGCAGCGGAGAAGAACGGCCTGCCGCCGGGCCTCGATCTCTCCACGCTGACCACCGTCTGGACGGGTGCGGAGCCAGTGCGTGCGGAGACGCTGGAGCGCTTCACCGCTGCCTTCGCGCCCGCTGGTTTTCGTGCGGAAATGTGGCGGCCCTGCTACGGCATGGCCGAGACCACACTCATGGCCACCGGGCATCGGGTGGGCACCGCGCCGGTAGTGAAGGTGTTTGACGCGGCGGCGCTGGCGGAAGGCGTGGCGGTCCCCTCGGCCCGCGAAGCGGATCGGGGAGCATACGCGCCCTCGCGTGTCGTGGTTCGCGCCCTCGCGGAACACCTCAAACCCAACGCGCAGCCTGACTCTCAGATTACAGCGAATGAAATCCAGGCGGTGCAGACTGAGACGCGAGGGCGCGGCTCAGAACACGCGGAGGCGCGTGTGCTCCCCAGGACAGTCGCGAATTCGCGACTGCTTACCAGTTGCGGCACGCCACATGACGGCATGAAGATCGCCATCGTGAATTTCAGCACGCACGAGCGCCTTTCCGAAAATCACGTCGGCGAAATCTGGGTGCGTGGCGAGAGCGTGGCTGCGGGTTACTTTGGTAAGGAAACGCTGACGCAGGAGCTTTTTCGGGCGGAGCTTTTGGACTGCGGCAGCGGGCCGCCGCAGTCCAAGGAATCCTGGCTCCGCACCGGCGATCTCGGTTTCCTCCACGACGGACAACTCTTCCCCTGCGGACGGCTCAAGGACATGATCAAGCTACGCGGGCGAAATCTCTATCCGCAGGACATCGAGGCCGTCATCGCCGCCGTTCTGCCGTGGCTGGCACCCAATGGCTGCACCGCGTTTGTGGTGGAGAAGGATGGCGCGGAAGCCATCGGCGTGCTCATCGAGGCGGATCGCGCACTGGCGAAGGTGTTGAAGACGCAGCAAAGTAGAAGGGGCTTCCAGCCCCTTGCTTCAGATGACAAGGGGCTGGAAGCACCTTCTACTTTCGAGGAAACCCTCGGCCTCATCCGTCAAGCCGTGACGGAGGAAACCGAAGCCGCACCCGCGCTCATCGCCTTCACCGGACCCACGGATTTCCCTCGCACCACCAGCGGCAAAGTGCAGCGCCACGCCGCGAAACAAATCGCCACCACGGCCGGTGATGCGCGGGTGCTTTTCATCACCGGCCCCGCCGCGCCTGTGACTTCGGAGTGCTCGGACATGTCCGAGCTTTCCCTCGGCGAGACATGTCGCGCCGATCAAAGCGGCGACATGTCGCCGCACTCGAAACCCACTACCATGCCCGACATCACCTCCATCCTCACCGCCCTGCGCACCTTCGGCGAGCACCGTCTCAATTCCCGCATCGCGGATGAGCGCCGCACCTTCCCGCCGCATGTCATTCTCGACCTCGCGGAGCTGGGCCTCTTCGGCATCCGCGTGCCGCAGGAGTTCGGCGGGCTGGGCTTGTCCTGTCGCGACATGTTTCGCATCACGCAGCAACTCGCGGCCATCGATGTGACGCTGGCGATCATGGTCGGCATTCACAATGGCCTGGGCCTGGAGCCCATCGTCTTCGGCGGCAGCGAGACGGTAAAACGCGACGTGCTGCCCGTGCTGGCCTCGGGCCGTGGCCTTGCTTCTTTCGCCCTCACGGAATACGGCGGCGGCAGCAATCCGCGCGCGCTCACCACCATCGCGCGCCGCGTGCCAGGTGGCTTCGTCATCACGGGGCACAAGCTGTGGATCGGCCTCGCCTCTTGGGCGCGCACCATCACCGTCATTGCGAACGCGGTGGACGAGGCGGGCCGCCCGCTTGGCTCCATCGCGTGCCTCGTGCATCGGGACAATCCAGGGCTGCTCGTGGGCGATGAATTCCTCACGCTCGGGATGCGCGCCATCCCGCAGAACCATGTGGATTTCGTCGAGGCTTTCGTGCCGGAGGAAGACCTCCTCGGTGCCGTGGGCGAAGGCTGGCAAGTGGCGCGGAAAGGGATGTTGTTCGCTGTGCTCGGCATCAGCACCATCGCCTGCGGAGCCATGAAACGCTGCACGCAACTCCTGCGGCTCTACGCCTCGCAGCGCCAGGTGAGCGGGGGCCGCCTGCTGGACACCGCCGCCACGCGCGAGCGGCTGGACTGGATGGTGAATGCCATCACCACGGCGGACTCCTTCTTTGACCACTGCTCCACCACGCTGGATGGCGGCGGCGAGCTGCACGAGGCCTTCTACCTCGCCGCGAAAACGACCGTGCCCGAGTGGCTGGGCATCGCCGCCGACTGGACGCTGCAAGCCCTCGGTGGCGCAGGCTACACGGAGACGAACGAGATCGCCCGCCTCGTGCGGGATGCGCGGATCTTGCGCATTTTCGAGGGGCCGAGCGAGGCCCTGTGCAGCCACCTCGGCGCGCTCGCAAGGCGGAGCACGGCGGAGATTCATGCGTGCCTGGAAAGTTTCTTTCCAGAGACTTCATGGCCGCAAAAGAACGCAGAGAGCGAAGAGGAGATGGAGCAAGGAATCAAATCTTTGCGCTCTCTGCGTTCTCTTGCGGCTAATGATGCAACGCAGCAACTCGCTGACCTCATCGCCACCGCGCCACAAGCCGACAACGTGGCCATCGGTCGCTTCACCGCAGAACTGATGCTACTTGCCGCCGTGCTGGGCAAACACGGCGCGCAACATCCTGCGGTGCTCTGGCAGCAGAAGCGCTGCCGTCAGCTCGCGGAGGAAACACGCAGCCAGACCGTGCCCGTGGCGGCGGATGAGCTGGAACAAAGCATCGCAGCTTTTGAAGCCGACATCGGCACGAACCGCGTGCGCCGTGCCGGTGGCGAGGATCACCAGCCGCATCCGTTTATGAATTTGGACTGCGGCAGCCTGCTGCCGCTTTCCGTCCCGCAGCCTGCTGCGGAGGCTGGCGCGGCAGGCCACGCCGAACAAAGCGGCAGCAGGCTGCCGCAGTCCACGGAGTTCCTCCCCATCGTCACCGCCACGCTCCTCTCCGTGCTGCGCGACCAGGTGGACGGCAGCTTCACCACGCTGGATCCCGATGCTCCGCTGACCCGCTACGGTATGGACTCACTGGCCACGGTGGAAGCCGCGCTGCGCTTGGAAAAAGCCACCGGTCTCAAGCTCCCGCCCGACCTCCTCGTGCAGACCCAGACCGCGCGCGAAGTCGCCGCCATGCTCGCCGGGGAGAGCAGCCCCCTCGCGCCGCAACAGGAGTCCTTCCCCAGCAACGGCAGCACCCCGCCGAAGTCCCTCCCCTTCCCGCAACGCATGGCGCAGGCGATGGAGCGAGTGAATCAACTGCGCGCGGCGGACAGGTATCCTTTTCACACGGTCAGCACGGAGACTTCCGACGGCCACATCGTGGTAAATGAGCAGCGCATGGTAATGATGGGATCCTACGAATATCTTAGCATTGGCGGACACCCGAAGCTCGTTGCTGCCATGAATGAAATCGCCGCGCGTCACGGCACCGGCAGCCACGGCTCGATGATCATGACCGGCACGACAGCGCATCACCAGCGGCTGAACGAGAAGATCGCGCAACTCATGAACGCGGACGAAGCGATGGTTTTCACCTCGGGCTATCTCGCGAACTCAGCAACCGCAGCTGCGTTCACTGGCCCCGGCGATGTCGTGATTGGCGATGCGCTCAATCACGCAAGCATCGTGGACGGCTGCCGCTTGAGCGGCGCACGCTTCGTGTCCTTCGCGCACAACGATCTCGCAGCGCTGGAACGTCTGCTGATCGAGAACGAAGGCATGCATACGCTCGTCGTGGTAGATGGCGTGTTCAGCATGGACGGCGACTTCGCCGACCTGCCGAACATCGCGCGGCTCTGCAAACAACACGGCGCTTACTTGATGGTCGATGAAGCGCACGCACTCGGCACTGCGGGCAAGACAGGACGCGGCGTGCAGGAGCACTTCGGCCTGCCTGCGGATGCGATTGACTTGAAGATGGGCACGTTGTCAAAGGCGCTCGGTGGCATCGGCGGCTTCGTCGCTGGCAAGGCGGAGATCATTGACTACCTGCGCCATCAAGCACGCGGCTATCTCTTCGCCAGCGCATTGCCTGCACCCAACGCCGCCGCGAGCCTCGCTGCGCTGGACGTTCTGGAGCAGGAGCCGTGGCGGGTGGAGCGGCTGCAAGCCAACGCCCGCCGCTGGCGCGACGGGCTGAAGGCGCTGGGCTACGACACCTTCGCCAGCGAGACGCCCATCGTCCCCGTGCGGATGCCGGATGAGACGGCAGCCTTCGAGTTCGCCTACCGCTGCAAGGAGCGCGGCGTCTTCGTGGTGCCCGTGGTCTTCCCCGCCGTCCCGCAAAACGCCCCCCGCCTGCGCACCTGCGTCACCGCCGGATTGACGGATGCCGACCTAGACCTGGCGCTGGAGGTTTTCGCGAAGACGGGAAGAGAGCTAGGGGTGGTGAGCAGGTGAGGGAAGCCCGTCTCCTCGAATTCGCTTCTTGTATTGCCATTCATCGCACTGGTATTACTTTGTCGCCGTGAAGACGATCACGATCAAAGTGCCCGATTTTCTCAATGATTCGCTCGACGCGGCGGCGGCGAGTTAGGGCATCCTCCTGGACACTGGCCCGCTGGTGGCCTACCTCGCAGATGATGACGTGCCAATGTCCCTAGCGGATGCCTGTCTCGTGCGGCTATCGGAGTTGCACCCAAAGTTGCCACTAGTGACGCTGGATTCGGACTTTAAAATTTATCGTCGGCACGGCAGGCAGATGATTCCGGTGATCTCACCTGAGTGAATGTCATTTGAGTGCCATGGCTGTCATGCAGGCCGTTCACGCGGATGCATTCCAGCCGGTAACGGCAAAAGGGGAGCATACGCGCCCTCGCGTGTCGTCCTCGGCGCCCCGCCGAGGACCGGCCAGCAACAGGACCTACCTTGCGTCATTCAAAACCCATTGTGTCAACGCTGCAGCCAGCGCGCCTTCATCGCCTCGGCGCGGGTGAGGGCGGCATCGGCGGTGGTGCCTAGGAAATTGACGTGGCCCATTTTCCGGCGGCCGATCGCGCGGCGCTTGCCGTAGAGATGCAGGCTGGCCTCGCTGTCCGCGAATACGGGCAGCCAATCGGGTGGGGTGGTTTCGTCCTGCCAGAAATCGCCTAACAGGTTTAGCATGGCGACCGGATTGAGCAGGCGTGTGGAACCCAGAGGCAGGCCGATCACCGCACGGAGTTGTTGCTCGAACTGCGAGGTGACGCAGGCGTCGAGCGTGTGGTGTCCAGAGTTGTGCGGGCGCGGGGCGATTTCATTGACCAGCAAGGTGCCATCGGTTTTCAGGAAAAACTCAACCCCGAGAATGCCGCGATAGTCCAAGGCCTCGGCGACACGGCGGGCGATGGCGGCGGCTTCCAGCGCGACCGCCGGCGAGATGCGAGCCGGGATGATCGAGACATCGAGGATGCGGTGGCGGTGGCGGTTTTCCGCCGGATCGAAGGTGACGGTTAGACCATCGGCCCCGCGCACGGCCATCACGGAAAGTTCCTTATCAAACGGCACCCACGCCTCTAACACCGCACGAGGAGCCTCGAAGGTGGCCCAGATTTCCGCCGGATCTTCGGTGCCTTCGAGTTTCACTTGGCCCTTGCCGTCGTAACCAAAATCGGCGGTTTTGAGCACGCTTGGACCGTCCACCTCCTGCATCGCCACCGCGAGGTCGGCGGCGCTGGCAATGACGGCATACCAAGTGTGCGGGATGTGGTTTTCGCGGAGGAAATTTTTCTCCCGTTCGCGGTTCTGGCAGATGCAGATGGCGTGTGGCGAAGGATGAAGACCGGTGCATTTGGCGACGGCTTCTAAGGTATGGCAGGGAATGTTTTCAAACTCGACCGTGGAAACCGTGACCCGGCTGCAGAAATCTTTGAGCGCGGCAGGATCGTCGAAGGGCAGGTCGATCACCTCATCGGCGCACTCCACGGCAGGCGCTTCTAGGCCACCGGTCCAGATCACGGTTCGCACACCCATCCGGCGGGCGGCGAGGGCGAGCATCCGGCCAAGTTGGCCGCCACCGATGACGCCGACGACACAGTGCGGGGCGTGAATGGGAATGGACGAAGTGGGCATGAAATCAGTCAACGGGATCGAGCGGTGGCAGGGCGGCGGATTTCACGTTGGCAGTCTGTTTTTTGCGGAAATCGGCGAGTTTCTCCGCGAGGTCAGCGTCGTTGTTAGCGAGCATCGCCACGGCGAACAAGGCCGCATTCACCGCGCCCGCCTTGCCGATGGCGAAGGTGGCGGTCGGGATGCCGGCAGGCATCTGAACGATCGACAGCAGCGAGTCCACGCCTTGCAGCGCCTTGGATTCCACCGGCACGCCGAGTACCGGAAGATCGGTGATCGCGGCGGTCATGCCCGGCAAATGCGCCGCGCCGCCCGCTCCGGCAATGATGCATTTCAGGCCACGACCACGGGCTGCGGTGGCATAGGATACCAACTTGTCCGGCGTGCGGTGGGCGCTCACCACCTCCGCCTCCCAAGCTACGCCGAAGTCGCGCAAGGTCCGGGCGGCGTGCTCCATCGTCGGCCAATCCGACGTGCTTCCCATGATGATTCCGACTAGCGGCGCTGCGTTCATGGGCGCACAGTGGCGGAGCGCTTGCCGCGCGTCAATACGCGGTCGCCAGATCGGTGCAACTCAACGTGGTGGGAAAAGGGGAGCGCACGCGCCCTCGCGTGCTGTCTCCGGTGCCCTCGCCGGAGACCGGTGGACACCAGCTTGGTAGCCTGAATAAACAAAAAAGGCTGAATGGCCGGTCAACCGCCGTAGCGCGAGGGCGCGCAATACCGACAATTCAAGCGTTTAAGACCGAAAAATTCAGAAAGATCTAACAGCAATGGTAGCGATAGCGGACATGGACGAACTGGCTGATCCCAATCCTTCGTCAAATGGACGCAGATAAGATTTGGAAATTCTTATTCGCTGGATTCGCCAGATTCGCGGTGCCTCATACTCTTCAACTCTTCTTCCATCTGCGTTTATCTGCGTCCATCTGACTCCATTACATTCCATCCAAGCAAAATCGGCTTCGCCATTTGTGATGATTCGCTAACGCTCACACGGCTTTGCGGTTAAAAAATCTTAACCTGACAGTATTGCGCGGGGGCGCGTGTGCTCCCCATCAGAATGCTCACTGCTTTTTGTGATTCCCTCGCCAGATTGGTCGAAACTTAGGCGTCACTCGCTACGTATCCAGCGGATCATGGACACATTTTCAGCAACAGGATTCGGACGGCGATCATTTCTATCTGGCGTCCTAGCAGCCGCAGCAGGCGCAGCAGGCGCGACCGCCGGAGGCGTGGTTTTGGGACAGGAAACGAAGCCCGCTGACTCGCCGAAGGTGCATGAAAACGCACTGGTCTATCAGTTCAAGATTGGCGAATTCGATGCTTGGTCGATCAGCGACGGCCACTCGATGTTCCGTGGGCCGGTGGACATGATGTGGCCGCAGGAGGACCATCCGCAAATGACGGAATGGCTAGTCAGTCATGGTGAACGGATGGAGGGAATTCCGCTCTACGTCAATATTCTGGTCGTGCGGATCGGCAAGGAAATCGCGATTTTTGACGCGGGCTTCGGCACCAACAAGGGCTCGAATCTCGCGTGGTTGCAGGATGGCTTGCGGCAGGCGGGAATCGCGCCGGAGCAGGTGACGGCAGGATTCCTGAGCCACTCGCATGTGGACCACATGGCGGGATTCGTGCGGGATGGAAAACCGTTCTTTCCCAACGCGGCGTTTTATTTCCTGCCGGAGGAATACGCGTTCTGGCACTCCCCGGAGCCGGATTTTTCCAAATCAAAGCGCAACAAGGCGGAGCTACCGAATCTAATCAAATCGGTCCGCAGCCAGTTCGAGATCCTCAAGCCGCTGTCGCAACCGGTGAAATCTGGAACCGAGTTCTTCAACGGCGCGGTGACGATCGAGCTAGCTCCGGGACATACATCCGGTCATGCGATTTTCCAGATCAAGTCTGGCAATGAGTCGTTGCTGCATTTCGTGGATCTCGCGCATCACCACGGGTTCATGTTTTTCAATCCCGAGTGGTATATCGCATTTGATCATGATCCTATGCAGGGGATCGACACCCGGAAAAAGGTCTTTGCGAAAGCCGCAGCGGAGCGGACTCGGTGTTATGGTTTTCATGTGCCGTGGCCGGGACTCGGACATATCCTGCCGGTGGGCAACGGCTATCTATGGCATCAGGAACGCTGGAGTTGGGGGAGCTGAGGAGAGGTTGAGAGTTATTTCTTTAATGGTTCTTTCTCTTCAAACACATATCTCTCGTTTGCCACGCTCACCTTGGGCGGTGTCTGGTTTTTCTCAAACAACTCATAACCTTCTCTGAGGTTTTTCCAAAAATTCTCGTTGGGATTTCCGGCGGCTTTTGCCATTCGTTCTGCGGTCATGCGATAGGGGAAAATATGAACTCGGAAATAGGGCTGTCCACCCGTTAATGCGGCGGCGCATAAGGTATAGATTTCCTCGATCTTTTCATCGGTCATGGCAAGACAGCCGATGGAAACTCGGTTGCCATGGACCATGATGACACTGCCGGTGCGCCGGTGGGCGCGATCGAATTCGTTAGGGAAGCCGATGTTGAATGCGAGGTGAAATTGGCTGTCCGGTTTCATCGCGGACGGCGGGACGACATAAAAGCCTTCCGGCACCTGGCCATCGCCTTCCGCGAGTTTTGGGCCGAGTTCGCCGGACGCGGCGGCGATCGGATAGGTGCGGAACAAATCGAATTTCCCGGTGCTGCGATTGCGGACGAAGAGTTCGAGTTGATTTTCCTCCTTGAAGGCACGGATGAAAACCGGATCGCCGAATGCCAGGCCAAGAGCCGTTAGATCGCGGATCAGTGCCGGGCGCACGTTGGCGGCTGCGGCGGCAGCCCGCAGCGCACCGGGTGTAATGGTTCTGTCGATCATAGTGGGTTCGGAAGGTGCCTGTTCTGCTCTCTTTGTCATCTCTCCAACGGCAATGAGGAGACGTTGGTTCCTAGGAATTAGAATGGGGATGATCGGGATCCGAATGGGCTGTGCCCATGGCGTTCCACAAAAGCCACGGTTGTAGTCACCGTAAATCCATACCTCTGGGCCTTCCGAATCGCCATCAAGATCCACTCGATTCTTGCTCTGTGCGATTCTGTCCTGCCATTCGTATTCAGTATAAGCATCACTCAACGTGATTACCCGACCGTCAACCAATTTAATCTGATTCCCGGTGATTCGTTCGACTTCAATCGGCGACATTAATGTCGTGTTGTCGACTGCGACCGGATAGGAAATCCCGATTAACCCCGTGCCGATTCCAAGGCTGAGAGCAACGAGCCCAAGGAGGCTTCCGTAGATTATGCCGTCGCGCGATTTCATGAGCGTCTTAAAGAATAAGGTACGTGCAATCTTGATGAATTCGCGGGGATTGGCAAGCCCGGCGGAATGTGCGAGGCTCCGGGCATGACTTTAAGGCCGCTCGGAGATTCCGCATGGTTGGTGGCGTTTCCCGGAATTTCTGGCGGGGCGACGCTCGGTCGGGTCATGGGTCTGGTGGCCGCGCTGTCTAACAATCGACCTGTCGGGGTGCTGGATGTGGTGCCATCATTCGATACGGTGGCGGTGCATTTCGCCGGGGTGGACGGCACGGAAATCCGCGAGTGGATCGGCGCGGCGGAGATGGTGGAGCAGGTTCCGGCAGGCGGGGAGCGGGTGATACCAGTTAGATATGACGGGCCGGATTTGGCAGAGGTCGCACGGTGCTTGGATCTAACGGTGGCGGAGGTGATCGCCCTCCATAGCGGTGCGGAATACACGGTGGTGGCGGTGGGATTTTCGCCGGGATTTCCCTACCTAGCAGGATTGCCGGAGCGCTTGAATCTACCGAGACGGCGGACGCCACGACTGGCGGTGACTGCGGGCGCAGTGGCGATGGCGGGTGTGCAAGCGGGAATCTATCCGAATATTTCGCCAGGAGGCTGGCATGTGTTAGGGCATACGGCTGTAGTCCTGTTCGATCCTCACGCAGAGCAACCGGCCTTGCTGCGAGCGGGTGACCGGGTGCGATTCATGCCGGTGGAGCGGCTTGAATTTGCGGCGCAGCGGGTGGAGGAAATAGGCGATCTGACCGATCGTTGGATCGAGGTGATTCATCCAGGCGGATTGACGACCGTGCAAGATCTCGGGCGGCCCGGTTATGAAAGCTCCGGCGTTTCTCCGGGCGGTGCGGTGGACCGGTATGCGTTGCGGGTGGCGAATCTAGCCGCCGGCAATGAGGAGGGCGCGGCGGCGTTGGAAATCTGCCTGAGCGGACCGGTCTTGAAATTCCATGCCGCATCGACGGTGGTGTTCATGGATGGAAGTGGAAAACCGCAGCTCATCGCGGCGGGCGAAACCCGCGAATTCTCAAAGCCCACAACCGGGGTCCGTGCCTATCTCGCGGTGGCTGGCGGCTTGCGGGTGCCGATGGTGTTAGGCAGCGCGGCGACGGATTTACGCGCGGGCTTCGGCGGACATCACGGACGGGCCTTGCAAGCGGGCGACCGGCTGGATTTTGGCGAAGCGGAGCGCGGACCGCGCGGCGGGACATGGCACGTCGGGCGGCGGGACCGGGTTTCCTTGATCGAGCTGAGGTATCTGCCGGGCGTGCAGCGGGATTGGTTTTCCGCTGAAGCACGGCAGCGCTTCGGCTCGGAAATCTATCAACTAACCCCGCAGTCAGATCGCATGGGTGTGCGCCTGTCCGGCGCGGCGCTGGACTTGGAAACACCGCAGGAAATGGTCTCACAGCCGGTCGCGTGCGGCTCGGTACAGGTGCCGCCGGAAGGTCAGCCGATTGTGCTGTTAGCCGAACGGCAGACCATCGGCGGCTATCCACAGATCGGGCATGTAATCTCAGTGGATCTGCCGAAACTGGCAAGGGCATGGCCGGGGACCAAGGTGAGATTTCGTGAAATCACCTTGGAACACGCACGGGAACTCAGGCAGCAGGAGGAGCGGGATTTCGCATGGTTGCGGACGGGGCTTAATCTACTAACATGAAACCCGTGAACAGGCTCGACATCAACGCGGACCTTGGTGAAGGCGGGACTGAAGATGCGGAGCTGCTCGCGCTAGTGACGTCCTGTAACATCGCCTGCGGTGGCCATGCCGGGAGTGATGAGATCATGCGGCGGACCATCGCCATGGCGATCGCTGGCGGGGTGCGGATCGGGGCGCATCCGGGGTATGAGGACCGGGAAAATTTCGGCAGGCTAGAGTTGGATTTACCGTTAGAACAGGTGACTGCGCAGGTGGCGCGGCAGGTGGCGAAACTCGCGGGATACGCGGGGCCGCATCTCCATCATGTGAAACCCCACGGCGCACTCTACAATCAAGCGAACCGCGATGATCTGTTAGCGGCTGCGGTGCTCGCTGGAGTGTTAGAAGTTTCACCAAAGCTCATTCTCTATGCGCCGCCAACCGGGGCGCTGGCAAGGGCTGGACGGGCGGCGGGGCTGACTGTTAGAGCGGAGGGTTTCGCGGATCGGCGGTATCGTGAGGACGGTTCGCTGGTGCCGCGCAGCGAGGCCGGAGCGGTGATTTCCGACATCACCGAGGCGGTGGCGCAGGCGGTGGCACTGGCGCGAGGCGGAGTGATAGAAACGCTCTGCATCCATAGCGATGGACCGCAGGCGCTTGAGATGCTGCGGGCGATCCGTAGGGCATTGGACAGGTCTTATGCAGGTGATGAGCCTGTCATCTAACATGATATGGATAGGTTTGCGTGAGGGGGCAATGTGTGGGGCTGCTGCATACAGCGGGGACGCGTGATTTTGTTTCGCTGGGACGGATCGTCCCAGCCACTATGAGGGCCGTTAGATGACGGGGTTTAAGTGATCTTGGCTGATCACTTACTTGAGTTCCGGGGCGGTCCAAGGTTTGTTGCGACTGGCAAATTTGGCGCGGGTTTGCTTCACTGTGTCTTCGGAGACGGGTGAGGCGTCGTTGCTCCAGGACTGGCGAACGTAGGTGATGACATCGGCGATTTCCGCGTCTTTGAGGTCGATGAGCGGGGGCATCATGTTTTCGTATTTCTGGCCAGAAACCTCGATGGGACCTAGGAGGCCGTGGAGAGCGATGCGGGCGGGGATCGTGGGGTCGCCCACCGCCAATGGTGAGCCGTCGAGAGGCGGGAAGGTACCGGGCACGCCCTTGCCCTCGGGGCCGTGACAGGCGATGCAGGTGCGGCTGTAAATGGCGAGGCCGCGTTCGATCACGGCGGGGTTCGGCGGGAACTTGCGGACGGTGGCCATCACCTTGACCGGGGCGACGCCGAGGGTGGCGGCAAGTTTTTTCGAGTAGTCGTCGGTGCGGGTCGAGAGGGTAGTGGCCAACGCGATGCGGGCGGCGGGATCACCGCTGGCGACGAAGTGTTTGACCACGGCATCGACGGCACTGCGGTCACTGTTGCCGATGCCGACTTCTGTGAGAAAAACGTCGTCGTAATAGGCGGTGCCGGTGGCTCCACCGTAGCCGCCGAAGAGGCAGTGGACGAGGACTTGGGATTCATTTCCGCTGTCGAATTCCATGCTCAGTTCTTGCCAATCCTGAGTGCCGCTGATGCCTGCGGTGGCACCGAGTCCATGGACATTGAACATGGCCCCTTTGCCGCCGTGGTTGACGAAATTTTCGGTGCGGACCCAGCCGCCGAGATGATAGCGGGTGTGTGGTTTGACAGCGATTTCGGCACCCGCTCCGGCGTCGGCGTTGGTGGCGGAGGTAATTTTAAGGGCGGTGCCGCCGTTTCTACCACCGGGGGCGATGGTTATTTCTACCGAGTCAGGTTTTTCCGCAACATAGCTGCGGAGGCTCCATGAGCCGAGTGCGGGGCCGGTAAAACCGGGATCGGGGATGAGATTGGCTGGAGCGGGGCCGTTGACGGGGGCATCGGGCGCGGTTGGAAGCGAGGCAAGGATGACGCCGGGGGCGTGGTGGCGGGCGGCGATTTGCCAGGCGTCGTTGAGAGCAGCGTCGGTGGTGATGGTTTGCTTGTCGGCCTGGAGGGTGGCGTAGAGTGCTTTCCCAACGCGCTCGGCAGGAGTGATGCGGGCGAGGGCAATGAAAGTTTCCGCGAGTTCGCGGGAGTTGGATGAGGTGATGAGGTCTTTTTGAATCACGCTATCGGCGAGGGTGTCGTCGGGCGCGGGGTTGCTGAGCGCGGCGCGGCGGAGGCCGCGGCTGTTAGAAGCGAGGGCGGCTGTGAGGACATTCGCATCAAGGGCGTTGAGGCCTTGGAGGGCGTAGAACGCGTGGATGGCAGCGTGGTTGGCAGCGGTGACTGGGGTGGATTTCACGATTTCCTGCAATTTCGCGACGGCGCTGGTGGAGTGGGATTCCACGATGAGGCGCTGGGCTTGGAGGCGCCAAAAAAGGTTCGGGTGGGCGAGGCCGGCGAGGAGTGAATTGAGATCGGTGGCGATGAGTTTCGGATTGATATCGTCCTTGGAGCCGTTCGGATAGACGCGGAAGACGCGGCCAAGCGAGACGTCGCGGAGTGGGGTTTCGTAGGCATTTCCCCGGCCGGTCTTGGCGTCGTAACCGGCGGTGCTTTTGGTAGGCGTGGGGTTGTGCTGAATGATGAGGTTATACCAATCCGAGATCCAGACCGCGCCGTCGGGACCGGTTTCCGCTTGGACCGGTCCGGACCAGGCGTCGGCACTGGCGTAAAGATCGTTCGGGAGTTGATGGGAGTCGTAGCCAGCACCTTTGGGAGTGATTTCGAACTGGCCGACGAGTTTTCCAGTGGGCTCGCAGACGAAGGCGATGCGGTCGCCGTAGTTTTCTGGGAACCGGGTGGAAGTGTAGAAGGCGTGGCCCGCACCGGCGGTGTAGCGGTCGAGCTGATCGACCTGGCGAATGTCCATGGAGGCGGGGAAAAATTTCGGATTATCATCACCGGCGGGGGTGCGCGGCTGGGGCAGTCCGGCCTTGTCATAGAGGCCCTTGGCGAAGGTGAAGTACCAGGACGGGTTGCCGTTGGCGGTGGAGCCAAGGATGTCGAAGTCCGAGGTGAAGCCTAGACCCCAGGTGTTGTTGGTGGTGTTCTGGAGGAATTCGAGTTTGCTGCCGTCCGGCTTGAAGCGGAAGACGCCGGTGGAGAATTTGAGGGATTCGCCGCCGACAGTGCCTTCGAATCCCGCATAACCGATGGTTGCGTAGATCCAGTTGTCGAAACCGTAACGGAGGTTGGAAACGCCGGCGTGGGTGTCGTTATTTTTGAAGCCGCTGAACAGGATCTGGCGGCTGTCTGCCTTGTTGTCGCCATTCGTATCCTTGAGAAATATCATGTCCGGACCATTGGTGCAGATGAGACCGCCGTTGACGAAAACTGCCGAAGTGGGGATGGAAAGCTTGTCGGCGAAGAGGGTGAATTTGTCCGCCTTACCATCTCCATTGGTATCCTCGCAAATATGGATGCGGTCGTGGCCGAGATCTCCGGCTTGGAGGTTGTTCGGATAGTCCACGGTCTCGATGACGTAAGCACGGCCCTGGTCGTCCCAGGTAACGTGGATGGGGTTCACGATGTCCGGCTCGCTGGCGAAAAGGGAAATTTGATAGCCGTTAGGAACTTGGGCGAGCTTGAGGGATTCCGTCGGCGAGAGCGGCTTCTGAGCGCGAGTGATGGTCTTGTGATCGCGGTAGCCAGGCAGGATCACGTCCTCGGATTCCAGCTTAGGGAGATTCATGGCCGTGAGCTTGGCCCGGACTTTTTCGCCAACGCTCCAGAGAATACCACGGCGCAGCAATTCATGAAAGGCAGGCTGATCCCAACAGCGCATGTCGTGACCATAGGCGGTGTAGAAAACCTTGCCCTTGCCTTGATTCCGAACCCAGGTCCATGGCTCTTTGTCACGGATCTGGAGAATCACACGGTCAGTCGTCTGACGGTCATGGATATATGTTTCATCCCATGTTTCAAATCCGTTGTAACCGTGCATCACCGGGTGATCCGGGGCGACGATGGTGGTGGTAAAGACGCCGGTCTGATGCGATTTGAAACGGCCGCCAACGAGTTTTACAAACGCGTCCGATCCACCAAAGCAGGCCGAAGCACAGTGGATGGGCAGGAATGCGCCACCATCCTCAACGTAGCCGAGCAGAGCCTTTTCCTGCGCCGCGTCCATGGCTTCGTTTTGTTGCCAATTTCCATAAAGCATCAAGCCATCGTAACGGTCCAGCACATCGCGACGGAGGTCCGCGAGGTCTTCGGTGTAGGTGAAATTGATGCCACTCACGCCGAGCGCTTTCTTCAGCACACGGTAGCGTTCAACCGGATCATGGCCGGGATTGCTCGCGCTGGGATTGCCGAGAAAAAGGATTTCCACATGCCGTGGCACAACGGCAGCTTGCTTGGCGGTTTGGGAAAAACCAGTGACAGTGGCTAGGATTCCCAGCGAGATAAATAGGATTTTTTTCATGCGAAGCGGTGGTGTGCTCGGACTAGTCAGAGCCGATTTAGTCTTGAATTCAATCTGATCTATTTCTGGCAGCGGGCGCTTGTAGCATTGCGGATTTTTCGTGTAAGATCCCGCCACATGAATTCCAAGGTCGTTAGGAAAAATTGGGACAAAGTGCTTCAACCGGGGCAATTCAGGCACCTGTTCGACTATCTCCCAGGCACGCTCTTCTTTGCCAAGGACCTAGGCGGGCGACTCATGGCCGGCAATCCCGCATTCGTGAAGCGATGTGGATTTCAACTGGAGTCCGAGATCATTGGGATCACCGACAGCGCGGTATTTCCGCCCCGCCTCGCGGAAAAATACCGCAAGGACGACGAGCAGGTCTTTACCACGGGCAAGCCGCTGCTCGGCATCATCGAGTTATTTCCCAATCAGGACGGCAAACCAGAATGGTTCGTCACCGACAAGCTCCCATTGTTCACCACGACCGGAAAAATCTGCGGGCTCTGCGGCACCGTCCGCAGCTACGAAGCGCAGCGGGCGGCCATGCAACCCTACCTCGAACTCGCGGCCGTGGCAGATCACCTGAAACTCCATTTCCGCGAGAAACTCGACGTCCCCCTGCTCGCGAAGATGGCGCACATCTCCGTGCGCCAGTTCGAGCGAAAATTCCGCGCCACCTTTCAGATGACGCCTCAGGAGTATATGATCCGAATGCGGGTCATCGAGGCCTGTGATCTACTCTTACGCACCAACCAACTGGTGACTTCGGTGGCCCTCGACTCTGGCTTCTACGATCATAGCGATTTCGCCCGCCAGTTCCGCCGCCACATGGGTCAGACCGCCAGCCAATACCGGCTTGATCGACGCCGGGAAATCCCGGTCCAACCGCTCACCACGCAGTAATCCACTCGTCGGGATCCTACACAAAGCCGCCGCGAATCTACAAGCCGGGACAATCAAATCCGCTAGTCTCCTCCTCGTCCCAGATCGCGCTTACCACTCAAAAAACCAAACTCAAACCAATCATGTCACAAATCAACATCGCCATCGTCGGTCTCGGATTCGGAGCAGAGTTCATCCCGATCTATCAGTGCCATCCAGACGCGAATATGGTGGCCATCTGCCAGCGCACCCAGTCGAAGCTCGATGAAATCGGCGACAAATACGGCATCCAAAAACGCTACACCTCCTATGAGGATCTGCTCGCCGACCCGGATGTGCACGCCGTCCATATCAACTCCCCCATCCCCGATCACGGTCGCCAGACGATCCAAGCACTCAAGGCTGGGAAACACGTCGCCTGCACCGTGCCGATGGCCACCACCGTCGAGGAGTGCCGACACATTGTAGCGCTCGTGAAGGAAACCGGCCTGAAATACATGATGATGGAAACCGTGGTCTATGCCCGCGAATTCCTTTTCATGAAGGAAATGTATGACAAGGGCGAGCTCGGAAAAGTCCAGTTCCTCAAGGCTTCCCATCAGCAGGATATGGAAGGCTGGCCGGGTTACTGGCCGGGCCTGCCACCGATGTTTTACGCCACCCACTGCGTCGGTCCAATCCTCGGTCTGACGCGCGGCGAGGCCGAGTATGTTTCCTGTTTTGGCTCCGGCACCATCGCTGAGGAAATGCACGAATGCTATGGCTCCACCTTTGCCATCGAGAGCTGCCACATCAAGTTCAAGGACAGCGATCTATCCGCCCAACTCCATCGCTCGTTGTTCGATGTGGCCCGCCAGTATCGCGAATCATTCGAGGTCTATGGCACGAAAAAATCCGTCGAATGGCCACTCATCGAGCATGATCCGTTAGTAATCCACACCGCGAAATTGCCCGAGCCGGAAATCCCTGCCGAGGTAAAGTGCCCGGACTTCGCCCATTACCTGCCGAAGGAAATCCAGCATTTCACCACCGGCGGCGTCTATGGTGGCGATGGCAAAGAAGACCACCTTTCCTTCACCCAAGGCGGTGGTCACGGCGGCTCCCATCCACATCTCACGCATCAATTCGTGCAAATGCTGAAAACCGGCAACGACGCCTATCCGAACGCCGTCGAGAGCGCGAACATTACCTGCACCGGCATCCTCGCCCACGAATCCGCAATCAAGGGCGGCGAGATCGTCCACTTGCCAGCGTGGACGCACCGGGTGTAATAGGCCGGTAGGATTGCAGATTATTATTTCATCAATTCCTTTCGCCAAAGCCGACGTATCCCGCGTGCCGACAACGTGATGGGCACCAAGTTTCCGCGCCTCGTCCGCCTTGGCTTCGTTGCTTGTGAAGGCCGTCACCTCACAACCCCATTTTTTGATAAATGGCGCTTGGTCCGTGAGTTGGACTTGACCGACCAAACCCGTTTATTCCAAGCTCACATCATAGCTATGATCCAATCCACAATCCTCAAGCCATGCCGTTTTCTCGTTCTATTGGCAAGTTGCCTCGGCTACGCGACCGCCGCGCCTTATGGCCCGGACGGACGAGAAACTAGTTGGAACCAGCCCGGCGGCGCAGAGCTAGCATTGCGCGTATTCGGCGATGAATACTACGCCCGCACAGAAACGACGGACGGCTACACCGTGGTTTATAACCCAAAGGACAAGGCCTATCACTATGCCGGAATCACCCCGGATGGCAGCGGATGGCTGCCCACGGGAGCCGTAGTCGGCCTCAAGGCCCCGGTCGGACTGACGAAACATCTCGAACTTCCCGCTGCGAAAATCGGCGAAATCAGCAAGACGAACCGAGCCCTTTACGACAGCGATCGCGACCTACGCTGGCACGCGCGGGTCCAAGCTGTCGAAAAACTCCGGGCCGCAGCGAACGGCGCAAAACTCAGCGCGGCGGAGGCCACGCAAGCCAGCATCCTAGCTGCACCGGTGCTTGGCAACAAAGTGGGACTCACGATCATCGCCCAATTTCCGAACGATCCCAAGACAAGTGCCACCGATCCCGTCAACTTTCCAACCGACCGCAACAAGATCGTCCGCTATTGCAATGGTGTTGACTACAATGAGGACGGCAACACCGGTTCGATCCGGGATTATTATTACGATCAGTCTCTTGGCCGGGTCACCTACACCCAAACCGTCACGGAAATCATCACCCTGCCCCACCCCCGGAATTACTATAACTTTTCGGATTATCCGAAGAACTCAAGACTACGGGGCGATGCCAGCCGCGTGCTCATCACAGATGCGGTCAACTTGCTGAAGTCGCAAGGCTTCGACTTCTCCAGCTTGACCCTAGATGGAAAAAACCGCGCCATCGCGACTAATGTATTGTTTGCGGGTAAGGATTCTGGAGTCTATGCCCGGGGTCTTTGGCCACAGCAATGGAACTTGGCTCAAAATATCAACGTTGGAACTGCGGCAAATCCGATCAATATCTACAAGTTCCAAATCACCAACATCCCCAACGCGTCCCCCGTCATCGGCACCTTCTGCCATGAGAACGGCCATCTACTGGCAGATTATCCAGATATTTACGCACTCGATGGTGAAGGCGTCGGCAAACACTGCCTCATGGGTTCCGGCAACTATCTGAACGACGGTAAGACCCCGTCGCCTATCAATGCGTATTTCAAGGACATCGTTGGCTGGGGCAATATCACGGATATCAATCCTTCCAGCTACATCACGGCGACGCTGCCCACTACTGGCAACATCGCCTATCGGATTCGCAAGCCCGGCAAGAGCACGGAATCCTATATCGTGGAAAACCGGGGAAATGGCGACAAGTGGGCGCAATACTCCAGCGACAAGGGCATCGCCATCTGGCACATTGATGAAACGATCGATGGCAACACCTACACAGACACCCACTATGAAGTCGCCCTGATGCAGGCGGACGGGAAAAAAGATCTCGAAAAAGGCAACAACCGTGGCGACTCAACGGACTTGTTCGACCTCAATACCCCTTTATTCAGTGATACCACCACCCCTAACGCGAAATGGTGGAATGGCGCGGCCTCCTCGATCCACGTCCAAGTGCTCACCGCGCTCGGCGCGAAAACTAACGTCCTATTCGGCCCCTTCCCCTCAGATACGATTAGCGTGACAAGCCCGAATGGCGGTGACGTGGCATTTCCTCATTCCACTTACGATGTCACATGGCGCTCGAACATCAAAGGCAATGTGAAAATCGAACTCTACAAGGGCGGAAAATTACGTTCAGTCCTAGCTGCGGATGCGCCAGATACCGGGCATTTCGACTGGCTCGTGGGTGGCTCGCTGCCCATCGGCAATGACTACAGCATCCTTATCAGCAGTCTCACCAATCCCCTACCTGTATCGGACGCCAGCGATGGACCGTTCTCGATCAGTGCCACATTCCCGGCAGGCGGAGTGCTCCCACCGGGTTGGTTCCAACCCACCGGCACTGCGGGTGGCTGGACAGTGACTAGCAGCATCGCCTACGAAGGAAACCGTTGCCTGATGTCCACTCCGATCGGGGATGCAAAAACTGCGGCGATAGCATACCGGGCGAAATTCGAAGCCGGCAGGGTCGGTTTCCGTCTCAAGGTGGCATCCGAGGAGGGCTTCGATTTCGCCCGTTTCTATATTGACGGCGTGTCGCAAGTCATCGTGCCGAACAGCAATTATGACGGTCTGTCCGGGCAAGTGGATTGGACCTACGCATCCTTTCCCGTCACTGCGGGGAACCACACGTTTAAATGGACCTATGAAAAGGATGATAGCTATGCGGATACTGGCGACCGCGCTTGGCTCGATGGTGTAACCCTCCCGCCGACTTCCCAAGCAATAGCGATCCAAAGCCAAGCGGGTGTGGATGTCAGTCCCAACATTATGAACACGGCATTCCCGGCCATGGGAATTAGTTCATCCAGCACACCACCACTCACTACGATTAAAAATATCGGCATGGCTAACCTCACTAGTCTTAATCTCTACGGCACGAATCGCGGAAACTACTCCGTCAGCGCTTCGAATATACCTTTCTTATGGTCACAGCCACTGACTTCCATCGAAGTGATAGAAGGGCGGAAATACCTTGCGCTTACGATCGCTAGACACGGTTTGAGTGTTGGCAATGTCGAGGTCTCATCGAACCTTCTCGATTGGTATAGTGGCAATCAACACACCACCGTAATGGTCAACGCTGCAACGCTTTATAAGGTCCGTGACAACACCCCCGTCACCCCCAAAACAAACCGCTATATCCGCCTGAAGTGAGGCAAACTGGGCTGCTAAATCCAATATTTGCTATCAATGAAACGGCACTTGTCGGGATGAAATAATCCAAGCTAACAAGCGCCGGTTTTATTATCTTTATTCGACTGCCTGCTTTTTCGCACGGCGCTTTTTCTGTTCATCAGTCAGTCCGTCTGTCGGCACCACCCCTTGGTTCGGGTTCTTTTTCGGGTGTACTTGTGGTTCCCCGTTTGCCGCTGGCTTGGGATGCTGCGGGGCGGGGTCGGCTTGGCGCTTCGGCGTTGGGTCGGCTTGACGTTTTTCAGCGGGCTTGGCCTTCGGTTCGGGATTTGAATCAGTCCGATGCTTGGGTGTTGGGTCAGCTTGGCGTTCTGGAGTCGGATCGGCCTGGCGTTTTTCCGAGGGCTTGGCCTTCGGTTCAGGATTGGGGTCAGCTTGACGCTTTTCCTTTCCTTGGATCGCTGGGGCCTTTTCGCGTTTTTCTCCCGGCTTCACCCGAGTTTCGGGCGGTGCGTCTGTTTTACCTTTTCCTTTCGAACCTGGATCCGACTCGCGGTCCGCCGTCCCCTCTTTGGGCCGCTTGGTCTTCGGCGGGTCTTCGCCGTTGGATTTCGGATTGTGCCCTGCTTGGTCCGATTTCCCGGTCTTCTCGACCATCTCAGAGGCGCGGGGTTGCAATCGCTCCGGCGGTCCGCCGTCCTTGTCGGAACGATCGGATTTCTTGGCCGCGACCGGCGAGTGGTTGATCTTTTCGCGTGATACCGCTTGGTTTTTGCCTTCCGGCTTTGTTCCACGGGCTTCCATTTTCACCCGGTCATCACCGAATTTACGGATCTCATGACTTTGGGAAACATAGCGTTCGCGATCCTGTTGATTCACCGACTGGAAGCGTTGACCGCCTTCCGCGTGGTTGCCCACGACCCGGTCAAATCGCTGTGCCACGTCGAAGTCCCCACGGTCCCGTTCACCCTGCGGACGAGCATTCAAAGCAACCCAAGTGCGGGGCGGGCGGGCGTCGGCATGATCCCGGCGATACTCGAAATAATCGCGGCGACCGTTTTCCCAATTTCGGTCGTTTCGGTTCTCCCAACGGTAATGCGCGAAGATCGGATCGTAACCGCGGTGGCCGGAGTTATAGGAATACGATGCAAAGAATCCCTGTGTGCGGTATCTCGGTTCATAATAGTCGCCGAAATAATAATGGCAATGACTCGGCCTCAGAAACAGATGATTTGCAAACACGTTCAGGCTGATAACCGTGATGGGTGAATAGAAAAATCCCGGACGTGAAATATAGGCACGTTGGAAACGCACCGGCGCGAAGACCACACCGCGGCGAGCCACCGGGTAATCCCAAAATCCATCCACATAAATATATCCACGCCGCGACCAACGGTAATATGCAGGAACCCAACTCCAGTTTTCCCGTGCTGGAGTCCAGTACCCCGCACGCCAAGCATAACGCTCGTTACGCCAGATCCAGTTGCCTGGAATCCAACTTTGATCATTTGACGACGCCTCGATGTTAGGCCCGGCCTCGACACTATGCGGTGGCTCGGGCAAATAGGCAACCTCCGTGGTCGCTTCATCCTCCCAGTAACCCGAAGTCCACTGATAGCGGCCATCCGCATCCGCCCAGTATCCGGGTACCCATTGGCGTCCCGGCGGTAAATTCCGCCAGATCCCGCTGATCCATAAAAAATCGTCCTGTTCCTCGTCCCACGCCCAATAGCCCGGAATCCAAGTGACGTTTTCCCCCTCCAACCGTTGCTCCGGCGGGACTTCCTCGATCAAGGCGGGTGGGGCCTTGTCCACGATCATTCCGACCTCCGGATCAAAAGAAACGGTCCCCGCAAAGGCTTCATGCACCGGCCCTCGCGTTTGGACTTCAGCCCCTTGGTCATTAGGCTCCTCGGCTGCGGTAAGGCAGGTGACAGGGATGACTCCCACGAACGCAAGTAGCGTGAGACCTCCTAAAATGGTATGTTTTTTCAGATTCATTTGTTTCTCCTTGATTAAGGTTTCCCCATAAAGACGCGAGCGATGTTGGAATCATTCGATCTTTTTCGACTTAAATCTGCCACCGAATTTCACCGGTATCAACAAAAGTCTGCATCGGCAGCGGTTTCCCCCCTGTCTGCCACAAGCACTCGGAAATCGCCGCTTCGTTGGCGAGCAATGCGCCGTATGGGTAGTCACGAGAATTGATTCGTCGTTTCTCTCAAATGCCACGGCCCCATTTGTTGTACTAGGCCGGGAGGTAGCCACAACATCGGGTGATTGGAGCGACTGTCAGTTTCACAACTACGCTATTTCGGGCTTGGGTTTCCGTATTTCAATCACCTAGAATGCTGCCCGCCCATGTCCCCGCCGAATCTCAGTGAAAAACTCCTCGCCTCCGTCTCGCGGGATTTTTTCCGCCCGCTGACCCGGCCGTCGGCGGCAATATACGTCGATTGTGCGGAACGACTCGCCGACGTCGCGGGTGAGGCGGGGCGAATCCCCCACGCCGAGGCCATCGCGCTGATTCGGGAAATCCTCGCGGCTCATCCAGATATCGTACTCGACGACGATGAGGGAGCGTCCCTCCGCGACGCCCGCCAGCGTGCCGGCCAGTTTTTCAACCGCCTCTGCGATTCCCGCTGGCTGGAGGACCAGCAACTCGGCCTGCACGAACGCTGGGCGCTGGTTTCTGCTGGCCTCCGCCCGTTGCTCCGGCTGCTCCGCGAACTCGCCGAGGATGAAATCGCCGAGCTGAAAACCTTCGCCGATACCGTCCGCGGCGTTTGCGAAACCCTTGAACGCCCTAACATCCTCGACCCGCGCCTCCAGGAGCCGGACGAACTCCGCAGTACGATCACCGACTGCAACACCCGTCTCGAAAGCGCGATTATCCAGCTCCACGGCGTGGAAAAACTCATCTCGCTCTTCGACCGACGCCAGCGCCTCAGCGACTCGCCGGCAGAAACGCTGCGGCTGTTATATGCCGAGTTCGGCGCGGGCCAGCACATGGTTTGCTACGACGCGCTTCGTAGAAACGGCCTGCTGCCCCGGCTCCAGATCCTGCGTTCGCAAATCGCCGACCGGCGCGACGATCCGTTGGTGAAAGAGCGCCTGGCAGAAGGTCTCGCAGCCCACTACCACTGGGATGAAAACGAATCCTATCACCGCGCGGAAAAAGCCCTCCGCGATCTCGAGCACCGGCTTTCCGCCATCCGCCTCGTCGCCGATGCCATCGACGCCCGGATGGCCTCGTTCAACCAACTTTCCCAACAACGCTATCGCTATCAAACCGAACTCCGTGGCCGCCGTCCTGAAATCGTCAAAGCTTACTGCGACGCCATCAACGCCGCCCACCAAGGCACCCGCCTCGCCGCGATGCGCGACGCCGAGCCGGACTTCGCACCGCTCGTTCCCGAGGTGAAATTCTTCTTCGGCAGCGAGTCGCTCGCCCGCACCCGCCGCGTAAAAGCGCCCGCGGATCTCACCTTCGGAAATGACTCCGGCGGCCGCGACGAAACCGCCGAGGAAACGCTCGCCGCCCTCCGCGAACGCCAGCGCCTCGCCCTAACACCCCAACGCGCCGCCCGGCTCGTCGCCCGACTGCTTCCCGAGAAATCCGGCGTCATCATGACCTCGGATTTCACCGCCGCCGACCTCGACGAAATGCTCGATCTCCTCGCCATCGCCGCCTACGAGCACGCCGTCACCGCCGACGGCCAGCGCGTGAAATGGAGCATCGACGGCCCCGGAAAAGTCACCGGCCTCACCCCCGAAAAAATCCCCGCTGATCCCCACGCAGGGTGGAATGTCGAGCGCTTTCAAATTCAAAGAATTTCTTAATGGAGCGCTGGCTTCAGCCGGCAAGTGTTAGGAAAATTAAGTCCACCTTCAAATCACACGATCCATCCGCCACGCCGACTGAAGACAGCGCTCCGATCCTCCACTCTAACTTCCCCACCATGACCGATCCTCACTGGCCCCGTTTCTGGCCGGACGTCCCTGATGACGACCGCGCGCCACTCCGCGAAATCCTCGCCGAGCTCATCGGCCGTGGCACCTTGCTCGGCAGCAACGGCGCTGGGCGCGATCATTTCCTGCTCGCCCGCGATCACTATCAGGAACACCTCAAGGACTACCTCGCGCCGCTTGGGCTGGAGCTCATCATCGACGATGATTTCTTCATCCTCCAAGCCCGTCCGCGTCCCGAGGCCTGCCACTTGCTCGCGCAGTTCACCAAGGATGAAACGCTGCTTTTGTTAGTCCTCTGGCGGGTTTGGGACGATCACCGGACGAACGAAGCCAGCAGCGCGGTCATCCTCACCGTCGATGATTTGTGGACCCGTTTCCGCAATACCTTCGACAAGATTGATCCGCCGGAGAAAACCCATCTCGACTCGCTGCTGAGCCGCCTGAAACGCCACCGCCTGATCCGCACCCACAAGCCGGACGGCGCGCTCCAGCTTGGCGAGACGCTCATCGAAATCCTGCCCAGCCTGCCGCGTGTGATCCCTTTTGACAGTCTCGAATCTTGCCTCGCCCGTGCCGCTCTCTATCAACCCGCCGCCGAACTCTGACATGAAAACCCGCGTTCACCTCAGCCGGATCCTCGCGATCAACTGGTATGGCTATCGGCGTTTCATCGACGTCTCTGGACTCTCACTCATCACCGGGGCTAACGGCTCGGGAAAAAGCGTGCTGCTCGACCTGATCCAGTTCGTGATGCTCGGCGAATCGCTCAGCCGCTTCAACAAAGCTGCCGCCGGCACCGGCAGCGGGCGCTCGCTGAGAGGCTATTGTTTGTGCGATACGAACACGCAAGGAAACGATGGCCAGGAACGTTATTTGCGCCCATCCGGAGTCACTCTAGCAGGACTGGAATTCGTTTGGCCCTTAGCCAAAGGAGAGGAAACCCCACGGCGTGAAACTTGGGGCGCACGCATCGAATTCGAAGGGCCGACGGCCAAGGCCCGCACGCTGTGGTTCACCATTCCTAATCGCTTAGAACGCGAGGATTTTCTCAGCGCCGAACTCGATCCGGACGCCGTTGCATTCATGTCCGAGGACGAATTCCGCGTACACGTGAAACGCGATCTCGACGGTGAGGTGTTTGATCGCCAGGCATCGTATCTCGATGAAATGGGGTCGCGCAGCCACCTCGGATTTGATCGGGTGCAGATGAACAAAACCCTGCCGAATTCGATGGCGTTCCAGCCGGTCGAGTCCTTCGAGAAATTCATCCGCGACTACCTGCTAGAGCCAGGACTGCCGGACGTGAAGGCCGTCCGCGCCAGTGTCGATGCGCACCGCCGCGCGCAGGAGCGCTTGGAGAAAATGCACGACCAGCACGCCCGGTTGATGCGCATCAGCGAGCGTCATCAGGAGTATGTCACCGCCCGCCGCGATGCGCGGCTGCACGCCCATTTGCGCATCGCGCTGGGCCACGAACAGAAGCTCGAAAACCTAACTTCGCGCCAGTCCGAGCTGGAGCAACTTCGTTTGCAAAATGCCGAGACTCGCGCCGACTACGAGTCCGCGCTGGCCGAACGCAACGAGTTGGATTCCCAACTCGCGAAGGTCCGCCTTGTCGCCGGGAACGATCTCCAGATCACCCGCCTCGCCGAGGATCGCAGCCACCGCGATGGAGTGGCCCGTGAGTTAGACGCGCTGCGCGAAACCGAAAAATCCGCTCGCCAGTTTCTCCACGACCGCACCCAGTATTGGAAACAATGGCTGCGTCTCGCCCAGGAATGCGGCTTGGAAGAACCGGAATCCGCCGCCGATTGGCTCAAGCAAATGCAGGGTGCCGACGAGTCCGCCGCATTGGATGCCGCGCAACGGATGCCCCGGATCTATCAGTCACTGGTCAACGACGCCCGCGAACGGCTGCGGCCGGTCGAAGAGGAAATCAAGGTTCTCGAAAACCGCGAATCCCGACTCCGCCGCGAGTTGGACGACCTCGATCACAAGGGCAGCGCGGCGCCCTCACCATTGCTGGACGCGCTGAAATCGCGTGGCCAGCGCGCCGATGCGTTCGGCCGTGTCATCGAGGTGAAGGCCGAAGCAGAGCCGTGGTGGCCGCTGTTGGAATCGCTGCTAGGAAACAAGCGCGGTGCCGTGCTTGCCGAAGATTTCAAAGCCGCATGGGACCAAGCCCGCCGCATCGGCCACCTCGAGGAACCGCTCGTCCAACCCGGTGAATTGGGGATCTCCAACAACGCAAAACCGGGGACCATCGCCGCCTTGTTCGAAACGAAACACGACCTCGCAAAAGCCTATCTCCAACATCTTTTCGGCGATCTGATCGCGGTGGAAAAGGCCAGCCAACTCGACTCTCATCCCCGCGCGTTTTCCAAAGACGGCTGGCTCAAGGATCCGCCGCATCGGCTACATTTCCAGCCTGCCAAGGAGTTTACCATTGGCGAGGAGGGCCTGCGGCGTCTGCGGACTCTGCGCCAGGACGAGCTAACCGAAGTGAAGGCAGAACTCACCCGCCTGCTCCGGTCGCGCGAGGATTGGCGGACGTTCCTGCATCGCGGCGAGCAGTGGACGTTGGATAAAGCGGAACCGCCCGCCGGCAGCTCGAAGCTCCGGGATTTGCCACGACTCCGCAAGGTACTCGCCCAGCTCGACGAAACCATCCGCCTGCTTGCCACACCCGAACGCGAGGCGACGGTGGAGAAACTCCGGATATTCGAAAAAACCTTCCAAGGCGTGATTGAACGAATTGGAAGGCTCGCTAACAGCATTGAAAAATTCGCCCAACAGGAACGCGTTTTACAAGACAGCTTGGCCGGGTTCATGGAGGATGAGGCGTCCTCGCTCACCCAGCGCCAACTCAGCCGTGAGTCGCTCGAGGACTTACGCGACACTGAAATTTCAGAACTCATTGACGCGGCGCGTGCGCAGTTTCCCAAGTGGCAGCAGCGCCTCGATGCGTCGTCGGAAATGGCGCGAATCCGCGAACACGATTCGGACAAAGCCCGTCTCGATCGTGACTTGGAACGCAACGCTCTCGCCGAAAAGCATCCCGAAACCGCCGAAGCATTTGATCCGGGCGATGATGAGAACTCCCGCTATGACGCCCGCCGGACCGAGTTGGAAACCCACGAGCTTGAAAAATATACCGTCGCCGCCGAAGACGCTCGCAAGGAATGGGAGAACCGGCTCCAGCATCAGGTGCTCGATATTTTGAAGGAAAAGTTAGATGAGGCCGAGCGCACCAAGCGCGAACTCAACCGCGCGATGGACCACGACATCGGCGGGTGGCGCTATCAGCTCTCGATGAAGGCGGACCGCAGCCACAGCGCGATCTGGTCGTTGGTGGAAAAGGGACTCAACCCCGGACTGGAACTCTTTGCGTCCGGCGCGAAGGAAGAAATCGAGAAGGCGAAGAAGGCGCTGATGGATGCCATCGAAAACGCCGAAGACCCGCGCCAGCAGCGGGCACTCGACTACCGCTACTATCATCACTGGGACATTCAGGCCACGCCGACCGGCAAGGGCGAAGGTGCGGCGATCTCCCTCAACAAGAATGCCAAGAAACAAAGCGGTGGTGAGAACCAAGCGCCGTTTTTTGTCGCCATGCTTGCGGCTTTCCAGCGCGTCTATGATCTTGGTCCCCGCGAGTCGCGCAAGAATCTCGGCATTGTCATCATGGACGAGGCGTTTTCAAAACTCTCCGGTGACCGCATCGATTCCTGCCTCGATCTTGCTAGAAACTTCGGCCTGCAACTCATCATGGCGTTCCCCGAAGACCGCCTGCCGACGATGATCCAGCACGCGGAGACCGTCGTGCAATGCCGGGTCGAACGCAGTTACGACGAGAAAAGCGGCCAGATTACGAACATCAAGAACTGGGTGGTTAAAGTAGATCGGGACAAACTGATGGAGGCGTTGTTATGAATCAATGGAGCGCTGGCTTTAGCCGGCTCTTATTTCCAAAAGACATGCCGGCTGAAGCCAGCGCTCCACAACCACCATGAACTGGCTAACCGAACTTCACCGCCGATGGCACGCGGCCCGTGGCAAGCGGGTGACGGAATCCAGCCGGGCGTTTTCGGTGGACTGGGTGAAATTGCTAGAAACTGCCGGAGTAATGAGCGCGGAGGATCTTTCCACCGCAACACGGGAGGCAGAGGCATTGGAAAGGAGCGGCCACCTCATCCTTAAACGCCATCGATTCCGGAAGTATCTAATCGAGCGCCTGACCCTACCTCAATCGCAGGAGTCCTGGCTGCACGATCTTTTCGGAGGAACATCCGCCTTGGAACTTCAGACGACCTCATTGGCCATTGTCGCGGAGTTTTCCAATCGCGGGCACTCACGATTTCCTAACGAATGGACTGCGCTTTGTGACTCTTTGCAAACAACCTTCACGGCGGCGCGATCGCTTCGCCCCTTCCATTGGAGGCACCCTGAAATGTTGCGCCGTTTGTTGGAGACGGTGAAAAACCTCAGCGAACGCGAATGGCCGGTCGGCACACCGATTCGCGCGGCCGGCGTGGAAGTCGGTCTCGATTCGAAAGGCCTCGAACGTCACCAGCTCACTTTTGAATCCGCCCTAACACGTCTGTTCCGAGCCGCCGTGTCTCTAAAGGAACTTGGCTTCGTGTCTGGAGAATCCCACGTCGAACTGCACGGGCCGGTTTGCCTGCATTTCCCGGACGGGAGCAATCATGACTTCGACGGCCTAACAAACGTGCTGATCTCCGCGGCGGATCTCGCGCGATGCTCATCTGTTTCCACCACGGCGGAATGCCTTCTAACCATCGAGAACCGCAAGACGACTTTCCGGCAATACGCCGCCGTGAATCGAGACCGCCGCACGCTCATCGCGGCCACCTCCTATCCCACACCGGCTTTTCGCGTGCTGTTGGAGAAACTACCGCTCTCCCTGCCACATTATCATTTCGGCGATACCGATCCAGCGGGCTGGCACATTTTGCTGAAGTTGCGCGAAGCGACTGTAAGATCGGTGGCGGTGTTTCAGATGAAATGGCGGCCCGCATCTAAGCCAAGTCCGCTCACACCATTTGATCGAAAGTTGCTGGAGAAGCTGATGTCGGCCCCACTTCTAACCGATGTCAGTGATGAAATACGTACTATCGCGGAGCGGGGGGATCGCGGCAATTTTGAGCAGGAGACGCTGCCCATCCCGGAGCGCTGGCTTTAGCCGGCCTGTTCGGAATTCGGTGGCTTCGGGCCGGCTAAAGCCAGCGCTCCTTTTGCCAATTCATCCCTGCGGAGGAATTGGGTTAATCCTCCGGCAGGGCGCAAAGTTTTGCTTTCACTGGGTTGTTTCGAATGTAGGCGACGCAATCGTGAAAATGATCCATGTCCCGGACAAAACGATCATAGTATTCACGCTGCCAAAGTACACCTGTTTGATGGAGCGCCCGGTTAATTTCTATCGCGCTGCCACCCTTCAAAAATTTGACGATTTCGGCCAACGCGCTTTGTTCCGCAAGTTGTATCAACAAATGAACATGATTCGGCATGATACACCATTCGATCAGCCGATACTTTGCGGGGTGCCCTTCGATCAGTCTCCTCTGGACGATGGCCGCAAGTTCCGGACGCGCCAGAACCGACGAACCATGACTCGCGTCTTCATATTTCGAGATCCGACGATGAAGCTCCCTTTGTCGGGACTTTTCCTCTGGCAGATCCGCAAGCTCGGCTTTCCAAGTCGCGATTACTGCCTTCGGAACCGAGTCGGCCAGACGGAAGGTGATGGCTTGGGTGGATTTCTCAAAATCCCAATGGGGAAGGAAACCACGAGTGTAGATTCCTTTACCCATGGCGATTCATCAATGAAATGGAGCGCAGGCTTCAGCCGGCTTGTTCGTCTGCGGAAGGTTGGTCGATCTCGTCATCCGGGCCGGCTGAAGCCAGCGCTCCGTCCTCGCCATCGGGGATGACTTTGGAAATATCTTGGAGCTTCTCGTTGCCCTTGAGTGTTAGAAGCTTCACGCCTTGGGCATTGCGCCCGGTTTCGCGGACTTCTGCGGCGCGGATGCGGATGCTTTGGCCGCTGGAGGTCATGAGCATGAGTTCGTCTGCCTCGGTGACGGTGACGGCACCGACGACCGGGCCCGTCTTGTCGGTGACCTTCATGGTGATGATGCCTTTGCCGCCGCGCGATTGCTTGCGGTAGTCCTCAAAGGTGGTGCGTTTGCCGATGCCATTCTCGGAGGCGACTAACAACGTTGAGCCTTCGGTGACGAGCGCTAGGCCGATGACGAAATCGGTCTCGCTCGGACGGATCCCCATAACCCCAGCAGTACCACGGCCTAACGGGCGAGTGTCTTCTTCATGGAAGCGGAGGCTCATGCCTTCGTGGGTGACGAGGATAATTTCATCGCCACCGGATGTTAGGCGGACACCGATGAGTTCGTTGTTCTCCTCAAGGTTGATGGCAATGATGCCGTCCTTGCGGTAGTTTCTGAAATCATTGACGGCGGTTTTCTTCACCTTGCCGCTGCGGGTGGCGAAGAAGACGAAGCCAGCTTCCTCGCGGAAGGTGATGTCGTTACCGTTCTCATCCACCGTGCGTTCGAGGCGGAGGAGGGCGGCGATTTTTTCCTCCGGCTTAAGGTTGAGCACGTTTTGGATGCTGCGGCCCATCGCGGTGCGCGAGCCTTCAGGAAGTTCATACACCCGCTCGACATACATGCGGCCGGTGTTGGTGAAAAATAACAGATAGTCGTGGGCTTGGACGCTGAAGAGGTGCTCAATGAAATCGTTAGCCTCGTCCTTCTTCGACGCGCGGGTTTCCATGCCTTTCAGGCCCTTCCCGCCACGGCCTTGGACGCGGTACTCACTCGATAGTGTGCGCTTGATGTAGCCGCGATGCGAGAGAGTGACGATCATCGCATCGTTCGCGATCAGGTCTTCCATGGCGACTTCACCCGCTTCGGCGACGATGGTGCAGCGGCGTGGTGTGGCGAACTTGTCTTTGATCAGGCGGAGTTCGTCCTTGATGATGATGAGCACGCGTTCTTCGCGGGCGAGGATGTCGAGGAAGTCCTTGATGTCGATGAGCACGCCGTCGTATTCGCCCTTCACCTTGTCCTGCTCCATGCCGGTTAGCTGATAGAGCCGGAGTTCGAGGATGGCGTTGACCTGACGTTCGCTGAAATAATAAGTCTCACCGGAAATGGAGGCCTGCGAGCGAATGAGGATGCCTAACGACTCGGCGGTGGCGACCGGGAAACTGTAAGCGGCGAGGCGTTCGCGTGCTTCGTCGCGGTTTTTGGAAGAACGGATGATTTTGATGAAATCATCGAGATGGCCGAGCGCGAGGAGGAAGGCTTCCAACAGCTCGGCGCGTTCCTCGGCTTTCCCTAACAAATATCGGGTCCGCCGGGTGACGACTTCGCGGCGGTGCTCGATGTAAGCATCGATGGCTTCCTTGAGGGAGAGTTGCTTCGGGCGATTTTTGTGAATCGCGAGCATGTTCACGGAGAATGAGGTCTCCATGGAGGTGAGCTTGAAGAGCTGGGCCATCACGACCTGCGGGCGGGCGTCGCGTTTCAACTCGATCTCGATGCAGGTATCCTCGGCGGATAGATCCCGCATTCCAGAGATGCCAGTGAGAACTTTTTCGTTCACCAGCTCGGCGATGCGTTCCTGGAGGGTCGCGCGGTTCACTCCATAAGGAACGCCACGAATGATGATGTAGGAGCGGCCGTTAGCGTGTTCCTCAATCTCCATTTTTCCGCGCATGCGCATGGAGCCGCGACCGGTGCGGAAATATTCCTCAATGCCGCGGATGCCGCGGATTTCACAGGCGACAGGGAAATCCGGGCCTTTCATGTGCTCCATGAGTTGGGGCAGCGTGATCTCAGGATGGTCGATCTGTGCGCAGATGGCATCGACGACTTCGCCGAGGTTGTGCGACGCAAGATTGGTGGCCATGCCGACGGCGATGCCGGTGCTGCCGTTGACAAGGAAGTTAGGAAATGCCGACGGCATGACCGATGGCTCGGTCTGGGAGCCGTCATAGTTAGGAACGAGATCGACGGTGTCCTTGTCGAGGTCATCCATCATCGCAATTCCTAGCGGATGGAGGCGGGCCTCGGTGTAACGCATCGAAGCTGCGGAGTCGCCTTCCACGGAACCGAAGTTACCTTGGCCATCGATGAGCATTTCCCGCATCGACCATGGCTGCCCCATGTTGACGAGTGTGCCGTAGATGGCCATGTCTCCGTGCGGGTGGAAATTACCCATCGTTTCACCAACGATCTTGGCGCACTTCACGTGGGGTTTTCCGGGGCCGACTCCGAGTTGGCGCATGGCATAAAGAATGCGGCGTTGGGAGGGTTTGAGACCATCACGGACATCGGGCAGGGCGCGGGAAATGATCACCGACATCGAGTATTCCAAGAAAGACTTCGAGAGCTCCTCGGCGACGTTGATAGGCTTAATGTTAGATTCAGACATGGGGAAAATGAGTTACTTGAGAAGTGGGTTCCAGACCTCAGAAAAACCGAAACCTTGGAAGTGTTTGATGTTCGCTGTGGCGAAACGGGTGACACCGTGATGACGAAGTGTTAGAGCGAGACGAGCGTCGATGATATTTCTGAAACCTGTTGTAGTATCCGAAGCCCATTTCCAGAGCTTCGATGAGATCAAGGGGTGGTAGTCCACGTGCCGCCAGACTGGATTCTGGCGAAGTTCCTCGCAGTAAGTGGCCGCTTGAGACGCTGTGTAGGCCGTTTTTTTGAAAATCGCAGGATTTCTCAACTGCATATACAGCTCCACTAGAACAAACTCACAGAGGACGAATTGCTCGTCTGTCGCGCCGATTGATTCAATGAAGCGGATTGCCTCAACGTGTGAGACAGAGTGCGGATCTGCCGCTTGGATAAAGATGTTCGTGTCTGCGGCCAGCATATCAAGGATTCCATTTGCAACGCTCCTCAATCGCCTCCGCCTCAACATTGACCGTTGCGGGATCGATTTTGTGGCCCCCACTTCCCGGGAGAACAGGAAATTTCCAAGGCTTTTTGGGTTCGAGATCTTCGGGAAATGTCTCCGCATACTTCTCCATTTCACGACGGATGATTTCCGCAAGGGAGAGATCCTTCGCCTTCGCGATGCTGCGAAGTCGCTTGAAAAGAGGATCGGGGAGCTGGATCTGAGTTCGGGTCATGATGGCAATGTAATGTATGCTTCAATATGACGTCAAGCGCGGGACAGGGCGTTGGCTGAGACGAAAAGGTTGCGGATGCGGAAGGCGGCGGGAGATTCTTGGAGGAGGACCATCCGGAGATTGTGGGTCTTCGCGGCGAACCATGGATTTTTCATCCTCCGCGAGGACTGATTCACCCATAAAGGAAATTTCCAACCACGTTGTTGGCACAAATGGGCCGCAGTGGAAGCGAGATAGGCATCACCTAGACCAGAATCGTTGAGCTTCGCAGCAAGAAGCGATGGCTCTTCTTCTAACATTTCACTGTCAGGGTTCCCATTGAATAGGTCCAAAAAATTGGCCAGCGCATCATCAAAATCAACAACATCACTGACGAGCAACATGCTTTCGTGTAATGTTGTTTCGTTTGCGCTGGTGATCACTGCTGGATTCTGCCGGTGAGTTCCACGATGCAAAATCGTTATGCCCTCATGTATAAGTTCCTCTGGTTCTGAAATGAAGACGTTGGCGCTGGAGTTGATCCAATTTTCCTCTAAGCCGAACTCGTCCGCGACTTGAAGCGCGCAGTGTAACACGGCATTCTTTGTAACAGTATCAGCTTCTGGATCATAGGTTGAGTCGCGCACACCGAATGCGATGACCCTTGTTGGATTGTCCATGATGCAAAATTCACCGACTACGTCTTTCTCTCGCAAAAGTTCATCGAGCCTCCGCAGAGCGGCGAGGATCGTTTCCTTCGAGAGTATATCGTAGTTCTTCATGGAAGTATTGGCAGGGCGGATGCAATCCGCCGCCACGGTTAGACGTCGAGGTTGCGGACGTTGAGAGCATTGTCTTCGATGAATCGTTTACGCGGTTCGACGACGTCGCCCATGAGCACGTCGAACATCTTGTCGGCTTCGACGGCGTTGTCTTCGTCAAGGCGGACACGGAGGAACTGGCGGACTTCCGGGTCCATCGTCGTTTCGAAAAGCTGCTTGGCGTTCATTTCGCCGAGGCCCTTGAAGCGCTTGATCTGTACGCCGCGACTGGCGATTTCCAGGACCTTGGCGAGGATCTCCGGGACGGCGAAGACCGGGGTGATCTTTTGTTTTTCGCCGTCGCCCTCGATGATTTCGAAAATCGGCGTGTCGTCATTGAAGAAGACAGCGGTGTCGATTCCGCATTCCGTGAGGCGGGAGAAGATGCGGGAGATGGCGTGGGACTCGTGGAGTTCGTGAAGATTTGCCCGGCGGGAAGGACCGGTGTGGGCGGCGATTTCTTCTTCTGTTAGGATTTCATCAAACAGCCGGAGATCGCGGTTTTCGGCGGCGAAGGCGCGGAGGTCTGCCTCTTTCGGGAAGTAGGTTAGAACCTCATCGTTACCGGTGCGGATGCGGATCATGAACTCCGGCAGATGGCCGTTCTGGCGAGCCGCGAGGTAGTTTTTGAAATTGCCGCCGTTGCCTTCGATCGAGCTGGAGAAGCGGGAGAGCGAGGAAAGATTTTCGAGGATGACTTTGAGTTCCTCTGCGGTGAAACTACGGGATTGGTCGTAGGTGCGGAGCTCGACTTCGCCGGCACCGAGGTCGATGAGGATACGGTTGAGTTGGTCATTATCCTGGACGTATTCTTGGCGCTTTTTCCGGCTCACCAGATAGAGCGGCGGCTGGGCGATGTAGAGGTAGCCGCTTTTCACGAGAGCGGGCATGTGGCGGCAGAAAAATGTTAGTAACAAGGTGCGGATGTGCGAGCCGTCCACGTCGGCATCGGTCATGATGACGATTTTATGATAGCGGACTTTTTCAATATTGAATGAGCCTTCCACTTCACCATCGCCAATGCCGGCACCGATGGCAGTGATCATGGATTGGATTTCCTTGTTCTGGAGGGCGCGGTGGAGGCGGGATTTCTCGACGTTGATGAGCTTGCCACGGAGCGGGAGAATGGCTTGCGTCCGCCGGTCGCGGCCTTGTTTGGCGGAACCACCGGCGGAGTCACCTTCGACAATATAGAGCTCGGATTTTGCGGGATCGCGCTCGGAGCAGTCGGCGAGCTTGCCGGGCAGACCACCGCCGAAGAGGGCGGACTTGCGGACCGTTTCGCGGGCTTTTCTAGCAGCCTCGCGGGCGCGGGCGGCGTTGATGGATTTTTCAATGACACGTTTGGCGAGGGCCGGATTTTCATCGAAGAACTGCATCAGGCCTTCATACACGATGGAGGAGATGACGCCTTCGATCTCACCGTTGACGAGCTTGTCCTTGGTTTGTGAGCTGAAGCGCGGGTTCGGCATTTTCACCGAAATGATGGCGATCAGGCCTTCGCGGCAATCGTCACCAGTTAGAGCTGGATCTTTATCCTTAAGAATCTTGTTAGCTTTGGCATATTGGTTGATGCCACGCGTTAGTGCGGTGCGGAAGCCGGTGAGGTGGGTGCCGCCATCGCCGTTAGGGATGGAGTTGGCAAAGCAGAGGATCTGGTCGTTGTAGGAATCGTTGTATTGGAAAACCACGTCGGCAAAGACATCGTCCGAAGTTCTTTTGCCGTCGTAGTCGATTTCGATGGAGCGCTTGCCGTGTAGGATGATCGGCTCGTCGTGGATGAGGGTTTTGTTTTCGCCGAGCTGGGCGACGAACTCCTCGATGCCTTTTGCGTAGAAGAATGTGGTCTTCTTGGCGGATTCGGGACGCTCGTCTTCGAGGTCGATGGTGAGGCCGGGGTTGAGGAAGGCGAGTTCGCGGAGGCGGGTGGAAAGGCGGTCGAATTTGAATTCGATGGTATCGACGAAGATCGTGGCGTCCGGGAAGAAGGTGATCATCGTGCCGGTCTTGCCGGGATCGACCTCGCCAATGACGTGGAGGGGTTGGGTCGTTTTGCCGCGCTCGAAGGCGATCAGATAGACCTTGCCGTTCCGCATGATTTCCGCCTTGAACCAATCGGATAGGGCATTGACGCACTTGGCACCCACGCCGTGGAGGCCACCGGAATACTTGTAGGCCCCTTGACCGAACTTGCCGCCGGCGTGGAGATTCGTTAAGACCAGCTCTACAGCGGGCATACCGAATTTCAAATGCATGTCCACCGGGATACCGCGGCCGTTGTCAGCCACCGAAACCGAGCCATCGACGTGAATTGCGACTTTGATGCGGCCGCAATAACCCGCCAAGTGCTCGTCGATCGAGTTGTCCAAAACCTCGAATACACAGTGGTGGAGGCCGCGTTCATCGGGATCGCCAATGTACATGCCGGGGCGTTTCCTAACTGCATCAAGGCCTTCGAGCTTGTCGATTTGGGCGGCGTCATAAACTTGTGCAGCAGCGACCTGTGTTTCTGCTTTTTGTGGCTCTTGGGAAGGCTCGGACATAGTGCGGCCAGAGGGTCTTAAATCCGACCGTCAGTGACAAGTAACTTCGTAAAAAACAAGCAATTTTTTAACGGCGTTCGGGGCAATTCCATCTCTCTAAATGTGAGGCACTTAGTAATGGGCAGGACAGGTAGGAGCAGTTCGAAGCAAAAAAGGCCGCCGGGGCACCCACCCCGACGACCAAGCTGAACAACTTCAACACACCCGCGATTTGACTCGCGACCGCTAATGAGGCTGACAACTGCTGTTCACCCTTACATGAAAACGCGAACTTGCGTACGGTCTTCGGCTGGGTTTGACCCTTATGGTATCCCAGCGTTCAAAAAAAATTAGATTTTTTTTCCGCGTCCGGTCATTTCCGGTTGGCGGGTCGGATCGAGTCCTTCATCGTGCTGGTGGTGCGAGCGGGCGGTGCAACGGCTTGGCTTCGCGAGGTGGCTTTATTGCCGTGCGAGGTTTCTTTGTCCGTGACAGGAGTGATCGCTCCGGTGGGCGGCAGGACGCCGGGGCCGTCTGCAAAGGTGCGTGCCTTGCCGGAAACTTGATAGCGGGAATCCATGTCGGCTTGGACGGCATCCAGCGAGCGGTCGCTTCTTACGATCGAAGGTTGAATGAAGACCATCAGTTCGGAGCGGTCCTTATTGTCAATCGTAGAGGAAAAAAGCCGTCCGAGGTAAGGGATATCACTGAGGATGGGGATACCGCTCTTGGTCTTACTATTTCTGTTGATGATCAAACCACCGAGCACGACGGTGTTGCCATTGGGGACGGTGGCGGTGGTTAGGATTTCACGAGTGGAAATTCTCGGCACGGTGAGGGTGGTGCCGTTGCTGCCTGCGCCCTCAATGGTCTGGGTGCCGTTTTGTTCGTCGGCGAGCAGGGAAATCTGCATGGTGATCTCGTTGTCAGAGTTCACCAGCGGGATCACTTCGAGTTTCAGGACGACATCTTGGTATTCGATGTTGGTGCTGGCCCCGCCGGTGGAGAAACTATTGCTGCTGGTGGGGATGGCGATGCGCTCGCCGCTGGAGATAGTGCCTTTTTGGTTGTTGGAGGTAAAAATACTGGGGCGCGAGAGCACGGTGAAATCCGACTTCGTTTGCAGGGCTTTGAGATAGATGCCGAGGTCGCCCACCATGCCGAAGGCCCGCAGGCCGGTGGATGAGAGGGCAGAGGGGTCAAAGCGGGGGAATCTGATAGCCGATCCGGCGGTCCCTGCCGCTGGGGTGATGGGGGCAATGTCTGGAAATCCGCTGCCACCGCCGAGCTTGATGTTGCCGTCTCTGTAAAGATAGCTTACCTCGGTATCCAGATCGTTAGATAGGGTGACTTGGCCGATGACGGTAGAGATCATGACTTGGTCGGGTTTCACGTCGATCTGATCGAGCAGGCGTTCGATGATTTCCAAGCCGGAGGGCGGGCCTTGGACGACGATTGAGTTGGTGATATTGTCGGCGACGAGGAGGGTGCGGCCCACCAGCACGGACTCGGGGGCGGAGTTGGCATTCGGATCGCTGAGGCCGGCGCTTGAGTGGCTAGACGAGCCACCGCTTGAGCCGCCCGAGCTGCCATTGCCGCCTAAGGAGCTGCTGCCGGAGGAGCTTGAGTTACCGAAGTTGGATCCGCTGCTGCTGCCGGAGGAGCGGCTGGAAGAGGCGGCTGGCTTCGCTTGCGAGCGGCTGCCGCCACTTGGGGCGGCACCACCTGCAGCGCCACCCGGTGCACCGCCACTGCCGGAAGTGCCGGAACTGAAGGCGCGGGTGAGGGCATTGCTGGCGATTGGGAGGAAATCCGAAACCGTGAGGAAGCGGAGTTTCCGACGGAGGAAGTTTTTCTCGCTGGTTTCCACGTCGAACTCGCGGACGAGGCCCTCGACGAAGAGCAGATCGACCGGGCGGCCCATGGCGAAGATGCGGTTGGTGCGGGGATCGGGGATGATTTGGACCGGGGTGTCTTCACCGCTGCTGGCGCTGCCGGGTTGGCCGTTGGCTGCGGCGGGATTGCCACCCGGGGGCGGTGGAGCACCGTCGGTGCGTTGGATGCCAGCGGTCTTCTGGGCGGATTGTTGGGCGGTGAGGAGATCGGTGAGAGTGGTGGCGATTTCCGTGACATCCGCGTATTGGACCTTGATGAAACGGGTGCCTGAGACCGAGCCGGGCTTGTCGATTTCCTTTTTGAGTTCGATGAGTCTGCGAATGAGCGAAGTATTTTCCGTAATGACCACGGCGGAGGCGTTGGGGACGGCGGCGATCGAGCCATAGGCCCCGAACTGGCCGATGATCTGGGTGAAGGTGTTGACGGCCTCGGCCGGCTTGATGTAGCTGAGCGTCATGACGTATTGGATCACGGCATCGCCTTCGGGCAGGGTGCTGTTCTCGTTGTAAGTTGCGATGCCGCGAGCGGTGGGGCGGATGCCGCCAGTGGGGAGGGTGAGGAAATCGAGGTTCGGGTCCTGTTCATCCGGGACAAAGATGAAATTTTCGATAGTGGCAGCCTTTTTCAAGAGTTCTGCGGCCTTGGCGAAGGTGAGCGGATCGGCGGGGGTAGCTTCCTGGACGAAGGCGAACTCGGCGGTGGCGGCGGCGGACGAGACGATCACGCGGCGACCCGTGTATTTCCGATAGAGGCCGGCGAGTTCGGTGCCGCTGAGCTTGGGTTGGAATATATCCGTGGTGATCGGGGTGTTACCTAGGGAGACGCCGGGGATGCGGACGGGTTGATCGTCCACAGGCGCGCCGGCGGCAGGGGCCACCGCAGCGCCGGGAATGGGGACGCCCGGTGGTTGGGGGATGCGGCCGGGGATGCCGGGTGGGCGTGCGGGCGCAGTGGGAGTGGGAACGGGAGTGGGAACGGGGATGGGAACGGGGATGGGAACGGGGACGGCAGGAACGACGGGCGGGGTGACCGGAGCGGGTTCCACCGCTTCAAGTTCTTGGGCAGACACGGATACGAGGCCGAGCAGAAGGCAGGCAATGGAGCGATGGAAGGACATGGAGAAAGGCGGGTATTTCAAATTAAAGGATCAGTTGCCGTGGTGTTGCGGGCGCTGGAAGTGGGGATTATTTAGAGGAACCGGTTGAGTCGTGGTGGGGGGTTTGGGTTGAGCCGTGGTGGGGGGTGGCGGCATGACGCGTGGCCGGGCTTGGCGCGATGGGAACCCACCGGGTAGATTGGGCGGCACGGGTTGGGGCGGCTGCGGTGGTTGGCCGGGCTGGGGTGGTGCGGCTTTGGTGGGCGCAGTGGCCGCAATGGTGAGAAGTTTTTCATCAAATGCGACGGTGCCGATCATGGAGCGGTACGACATCGATACGACGGTGCCAAGGGGGGCGCCTGGCTTGCGGGTGACGCGCAGGATTTTGAAGTCGTTTTTTGTGATGCCAGAGTCCAATGTGATCCGGTCCTCGGGCTTTTTTTTGTTAATCATGGTGACCCGGTAGCCGGTGCCGCCGATGGGTGAAATGCCGATGAGGGCGTAGTCATCGAGCGGGTTGGCCTCCGGGGTTCCTGCGACTACTGGCGGTTTGGAGGTGAAGGGAGAATTTGTCCAGAGTCCGCTGTAACGGCTGGCTGGGGGCTTTATCGGCAAACCCGCAGTGGCGAGGCCGGTGAGGACGAGACCGAGAAGAAACTGGCTGAAGAGCGGGAATTTCATAGTGTTAACGGTTTAGGAGGTTTTGGGGATGAACCACTGTTCGATGGTCGCGGTGCAGTCGATCTTGGTGTCGTCCGTGGTGTCTGGAGTGATACGGATTTGGGAGGAGATGCGGAGTTCGTCCGGCACGTTGAGGTGGTCGAACCATTGATAAAGCGCTTGCTCGGTGCCGGTGACAGTGATTTGGAGCCTGGCGCGGTGGTAGTATTTCCCGGTGGTGGAGTCGGTGGGGAGGGGCTTTTGGGCCTTGATGGTGAGGCCAGCGGTTTTGGCTTCGCTTTCGGCGAGTTGTTGGAGCGAGGTCTGGACGTCCTGATTGTCGGCGGGTTCGGGTTCGTGCTGGGAGAGCCAATCCATTTGGTCAGTGACTTGTTCGCGCCGTGCGCTGAAGTCCTCAGCCACGGTGAGTTTCTGGCTGGCTTCGGCGCGTTGGGCGTTCACTTCGGCCCGCTTGGCGACGGCGAACTTGTAGGTGAGGAAATTCAGGATCGCGAAGCCCGCAAGCGCGAAGAAGAGGAGGAGTTTTTTTTCGCGGGCTGACATGAAGAAGTGGAACGAGGAATGGAGGAAAGTAAAGCTGTTGACCGAATAAAGCCGTGATGGCTGGGATTTGTCGGTGGACTGGAAAATCAGGGCTGGCCGGCGGCGGGGATTTCCGCGCTGAAGACGAATTCCCAGCCACGGGTGGATTGGTTCGGCTCGGTAGTCTGCCAGTCGAAGTGGGAGAGGTCGGTGTTTTTATGGAGATTGAGGCTGAAGGTGTTGACGGCTTGGAGTTGCTGGGCCTCGCCGATGAGCTTGATTTCGGTGGCGCTGATGTCGGCGGTGCGGAGGCGCAGACCACTCTGGGGCGGTATGCAAGCGGCGACACGGTTGAGGATTTCGACCGGGGAGTTGTTGATGTCGATGGCGAGGGCGAGCTCATCCCACTTGCCGATGTGCTTGGAGTAGGCGGCACCTTCGGGTGCGGCGGCTTGGGCTTGGGCGAGGAGTTTTTTGGTTTCTGAACTGTCGCGCCATAGGCCATAGCTGAACCAGCCGATGATGCCCAGATAGATCAGGGCGGTGGCGGCGATGCCGATGCCGATGTTCTGGCGGCGGCGGGCCTCGCGACGGGCGGCCCGGATATCGGCGGGAAGGAGTTTGCTCAACGGATTCGGCAAAACCGGAGCCGGGCGGGGGGAAACGACGAGCGGCACCCGGAAGGCGGCGGAGAGGGCGGCGGAGCTGATGTTTTCCAATCCCGACCAGAGCGCGATGTGGGTGGGCTCGATTTCCAAGCCTTGCATGGCGAGTTGCATCAGGGCGAGGCGGATTTCCCGAACCAATGACTGGTCGGGGCTGGCTGAGGTGACGGAGGTGGCTTGGCAATAGACGAGATTTCCCTGATGGGAGAGGGAGAAAACCCAGCGACCGAACTCTTTCCAGACCGCGAGGGCATCGCCGGCAAGCGGGTAGGCCCGCGCGGAAATGTCGAAACTTTTTGGCCCGCGCGGCGGCATTTCGCCCTCGCCGGGGGCGCGTAGCATGACGGAGACAAGGGCGGTGTTTTCCGCTTCACGGGCGATGACGAAGACATCGGTGAGCTGACCGGCCATGGGATCGGGGCGGAGGCCGAGGCGTTCGGCATGGAGGGCGGCGAGGTCGGGGAAAAGGCTGTCGTCATCGCTGGTCACGCGCATGGGGACGGCGGTGACGGCCTTGACGGGGAATAGCAGCAGGAGGTCGCCAGCGGGAAGCTGAGTGAGATCGCCAGCCCGCTCGGTGGTGGTGGCGGTGTGGAGGGTGAATGCGGCGGTGGAGCCGGTCCAAATTTCCCAACCGGATTCGCCGGGGACGAGAAGCACGTTTTCGGTAGTTTTACTCACGGGATGATTTCTTCGCTGCGTTCGAGGAGGGTCGGTTTGCCGGTGCGGTTACGGACGATGACGGTGATCTTGCGTTTGGAACCTTCCGCCGTGCCGATGCTTTCGATGCGGGTGGTCGCGTCATTGGCTCCGAAGCGCTTGGCAATATCGGGGCGGCTATCCATGTCAATGCCCAAAAGTTTCATGGCGGCGGCGGCGTTTGGGAGAGGCGTGTCGTCTAGGGTGTCGCGCTCACCATCCGCGCCGCGGACGGTCTCGGGGATGACGTCGGCTAGGTCCACAGGGACCTCGGCGGCGGCGGCGATGAGTTCGGCGGACGCTTCATTGACATCGAGGGTGCCGCTGCTCCAAATGGTGAACCAGTTCCGCCAGTCCGGGCGGGCGGCTTCGATCATTTCCATGCCGCGGACAAGGCTGACCTCGTTGATGTCATAAAACGGGCGATTGAAGGGCTGATTGATGCGGCCTTCCTTTTCGTAGAATTTTTTTTCCGCGCCGTTGAGTTCCTCGTCGTCATCGGCATCGACCCAGTCCTTGAGCGAATCGACTACCATTTGGGCGTCGTCGGGAGCGAGGCCCCAACTGACGAAGATCGACTTGAGCAGGGGCTTGTCGTCGCGGAGGATGATGGCGTTGATATTGAAGCGACCGCCTTCCGAAAAGACTTTGACATCGTAGCCCTCGCCGGATTGATCGTCGCCGTGATGGAGCATCGGATCGGAGCGTTTGACGGCGGGATTTGAGCCGATGGCGATGCCCATTTCTGCGACTTGGCGGGCGCGTGAGCCGTGGACCTTGGCGGTCGTTAGTTCCATGTCGAAGGAGATTACCCGGAGCGTGGCCATGCAGGCGAGGGCGAGGATCGCGATCAACCAGAGCACCGCCATGAGGGCGACGCCACGGGCTGGGCTGGGTCTGGCGGGGTGGGTGATCATTTTTTAGGAATTCCCACGGTGGGGATTTGGATGGTGGTGCCTCCCGCGCCGACCGGATTACCGCCGTTAGAACCGTTTGGATCGCCACCCGCGCCGCCATTCTGCATCATCTGGCGGGTCATGATTTCGGGGTTTTGCTTGGGTGGGATCCAGAAAATCTGCCGGATTTCCTCGCCCTTGGCCCCGATCGAGATGGTGAGTTCGACTTGCAGTGGTAGTCGGCCTTGGAGATCCCAATCGTATTGCCACTCCATCGAGCGACCGTCGAGGACGCGCCACTCGAAGAAGGCGACGTCGGTGAGTAGGACGATTTCCGCAAAGGGCTTATTTTCCACCGTGCTCTTGAAGGCGGAGGCAGAGTCCGGGAGGATCTCGTTCTCGTAGTATTTCAGCACGATGTCGATGTAGCCGCTGCGGCGTTTTACCGTGCTGAGTTGGACGGCCTTGGCGACGCGCGCTTGGCCACCCCAAGTGAAACTGAGCGGGACATTTTGCAGGGTGAGGTCAGAGAGGTAGTGCGAGCCGGAATCCTGGACCTTGAGGTCGAAGCGGGTATTTCCGGGCAGCGAGGAAAAGCGGTGATTCAGCAGCTCAAAAAACGCCTGGTGGAGCATTTCCTCGTTCTGCGTCTTCATGATGGTATTGCCGAGGGCCAGATTGGAGCGGGCGGTGCCGAAAACCATGCCGACGATCATCGCGAGCAAGGCCAGCGCCAGCACGAGTTCGAGCAGCGTGAAACCATGCTGGCGGGTTCTAACAGGATTGGTGATCATGGCTGGTACATGCGGCCGTAACGCCAGGTATCGACCGAGCGTTGCTGCCAAGCCCCGTTGGCATACCACTTGGCGTCGATCTGGATGGAATACATTTCGGTGAGTGCTTGGCCCTCCTCGTTCTGGAGGTCTTCGAGGATTTTGATGGTCGTATTCAGCTCGATGCCGGTCTCGCCGACGGTGGAATTGGTGACGCCCTCCTCAAGTACCGGGAGGGACAGGGTTTCGTCGAGCGCGCTGTCGAGGATGCGGGTAATGCGCAGTTCGCTTTGCGCGAGTTGGGCGGCGTCGCCCATTTTTTTCATGGCAATGGCAAAGGCGGTGGCCGCGATGCCGAATACCGCTATCGCGAGCACCATTTCGAGGAGCAAGAAGCCGCGGTTGTGGTGATGGAATTGCCGGGTCATCGGAGTTCGATCTGGCTGTCGCTGATGGTGGCGGTGAGCGGGTGGAACGTGTCTTCCGCCCAGCTTCTACCAAGGGCGAGGTGGACGGAAATCGGTTCGCAGAGGCCATCTGGATCGAAGCGCCAGACCTGGACATTGTCTTTGGCGGTGCCGAGCCATTTGTCCGAGTTCCAGTGACGGATCGTGAGGGTCACGCCGCTGGCGAGGTTGTATTGGCGGTTCTCGCCGGGGTCATTGGCAACGGGCTCGGGGGCGTGCTGTTTTTTCCCGATGGATTTCTTATCAACAATGCCAGCTTGGGCGAAGGGGAGCAGGCGGACGACCCCTTCCCGGAATTCGAGGGCGTAGGGGATTTGGTGCAGGATGGCAATGGTGCGGGCGCGTTTGGCAAGCAGCTCAATCTCCCCGGAGGCATTGCGCAGGCCACGCTCGTCCGATGAGAAAACGATTAGGCTGATCGCGCCAGCCATGACGACGGCAGCGATGGCCATGACCATCACGATTTCAATCAGGGTGAAGCCCTGTGACGACTTATTCGTCCTGACTGCTGAGATCATCTTGGGTATTTGCTATGCCGTCAGCACCCATGGAGAAAATTTCCACTTCAGTGGCGTTCTTTTTACCGGGGAAGCGGTAGCCGTATTCGTGTTTCCATGGATCGAGAGGAACTTGCTTGGAGTTCTGTGACCAGCGGCGGGGGACTGGCGTACTGCTAGGTTTATCCACCAGCGCCTTGAGGCCCTGCTGGGTGGTTGGATAGCTGCCAGCGAGCAACTTGTAGCTCATCAGCCCGGTCTCGATGATTTTGAAGTCGGCTTCGACTTGGCTGACTTTCGCTGCATCACCGATTTTATTCATGGAGAAGATCGCGCCTCCCAAAATCATGGCGATGATGCCAAGGACGATGACCATTTCCAATAGGGTGAATCCGGGATTGCGACGTTGTTTGAGGGATGGTTTGGTAAGCTTCATGCGGGTTGGTGAATTTGTCTGGAGGTAGCCTTTCAAGGATGAAAACGCCTTGCGACACCAAACTTGTCGGAAAATTCGTAGAAAGATCTTCAAACGTCACGGGGAATTTCTTGCCAGCGGGCCGGGATTCTCTCACCCCTTGTGCCTATTCAGATCATGAACAAAGTCCTCATCATCGGCGCTGGCGGAGTTGGCAGCGTCGTCGCCCACAAATGCGCCATGGTCCCCGAGGTTTTCGGGGAAATCACCCTCGCCTCCCGCACGCTCTCGAAATGTGAAGCCATCGCCGCCGAGGTGAAAACCCGCACTGGCCGCACCATCGCCACCACGCAGGTGGATGCCGACAACGCCGAGGAAACCGCCGCGCTGATCCGCCGGTCGCGAGCCAAGCTGCTTATCAATGTGGCTCTCCCCTATCAGGATCTCCATCTCATGGACGCCTGCTTGTTAGCGGGTTGCGACTACATGGATACGGCGAACTACGAGCCGTTGGACGTCGCGAAATTCGAATACTCATGGCAATGGGCGTATCAGGAGAAATTTGAAAAAGCCGGACTCACAGCCCTACTCGGCTCCGGCTTCGACCCCGGCGTGACCAATGTTTTCACCGCATGGGCCTTGCAGCATCATTTCGACGAAATCCACACACTCGACATCATCGACGTGAACGGCGGCAACCACGGCAAGGCCTTCGCCACGAATTTCAACCCGGAAATCAACATCCGCGAGGTCACCGCCGACTGCCGCCACTGGGAGGACGGGAAATTTGTCGAATCCCCGCCGATGTCGCAGCACCAGTCATTCACCTGCCCGGATGGCGTAGGCACCTATGAAATCTACCGGATGTATCACGAGGAGCTGGAATCGTTGGTGAAACACATCCCCACGCTACGCCGCGCCCAGTTCTGGATGTCGTTCTCGACCAATTACTTGAAACACCTCGAAGTCCTCCAAAACGTCGGCATGACGCGCATTGACCCGGTGCTTTACCAAGGCGTGGAAATCGTGCCCCTGCAATTTCTCAAGGCGGTTTTACCCAATCCCAGCGACCTCGGCCAGTCCACGAAAGGCCGCACTTGCATCGGCAACGTCATCACCGGCCTCAAGGACGGGCGGCCCAAGGCGATCTACATTTACAACATCTGCGACCACGAGGAATGCTTCGCAGAAGTCGGCTCGCAAGCGATTTCCTACACCACCGGCGTCCCGGCGATGATTGGCGCGAAGCAAATCCTCAGCGGCGGCTGGCGGAAACCTGGGGTCTGGAACATCGAGCAGCACGCCCCGGACGCTTTCATGGCCGATCTCATGGTCCACGGCTTGCCTTGGCAGGTGCTGGAATTGTCCGCCAAACAAGCGGCGGCGTTTCAAGTCGGGTGATTTATCAGTAAATACAAAGTAACTCGTTATTTGTGCGGATTGGCTTAATTTCCACTTGTCAGCGGGGGGGCACCATTCCATCGTATGCGCATGAATCGAATGAAAACCCTCTGTTTGCCGCTAATTCCAGCCATGGTTGGCCTGCTAGCTGCCACTGCCAACGCGCAGCTCAAGGTGCAGGTGAGTACGCATAAAATTTATCGCCAGGCTAAGGATAACATCACATTCAACGGTGGTGACTTCACCTTCAGTCTGGCCGATGGTGGCGCCACTTACGATGGTTGCGCGGCTCCTTATTACTTACCCATCGGAACACTCGGCTGCCCGGCAGGGACTTCCGGGTTTTTGATTTTTGGCCGCGTCGATGCTCCGCCGGATACTGTCGGCCCTTACTACGCCATCTCCAGCATCACCCCGGCGCTGATCATCGAACCCCGTCGGAAAGATCTCTGCCTACTGACTGCCGCCCCCGCTTCTGCCCTGCCTAGACCCTTGGGTGGATTTGCTGATAGCAGTTATGCCCTCTACTTCAACCTTCATACGACGAACGTCCGCGAATACATCATTACCCGCTATAACACATCTAGAACCTATACCTCGCTCCAGCGGTCCAAATTTGAAAGTGAGATTGTTCCGGGCGTCTATCATTACTCATTCCCGCGTTTGGGCTTTCCAGATCTGCCCGCACCCATCTTAGCCACCATTTACCCCATGCCGGAAGGGCTGGCTACCCTGAATCACCAACTTAGCGGATTCGTCTTCGTTGACATTAACGGCAAGACGAAATGGACACCAAAAGGCTTTCTGCGAGCAAGCTACAATCAGCCAAACATCATCAACTGGAAGGGACTTACACCGTCCACCGTATTTGCCAAAGTCGATAGCCTTTACCTGTCGCTAAGAGTGCTACAAGATCCGACCGACCCGAAATCCACACTTGATCTGGTTGATGCGGATGGTTTGCCGCAATCCATATTCCCCTCGTTCACGACCGGTGGCGATCCTCGGGTGTTGTTGCCAAGCGTCTATCAAACCAGCTACACCATGCCCCCGATCTTTGATGGCGGCACCCGGGGGGTCGTGGAACTTGAGCTGCAGCGGTCCTTGCAGACAGCGGCCGTTACCTATGATTATTCAACCCGGCAGTTTCAAATTCCCATTGAGGTTGTTAACAGTTATGCCGATTACGTCGCGGTGACATTCACCAATAGCCAGAATAATTCGGGCATCCTTCAGGACGCTGATGGCGACGGATTTAACAATTTGAACGAATGGATTCTTGGCAGCAGCGCCAGCACCTCAGGCAGCATCCCTATCCCGCCGACGACGGAATCCCACACGGCCGTCTATGATACCTCGACGTTTGCCCTCATAAGAGATGCTTATTTCGGCTTTACCATTAAAGAACAACTGGGAACGGATCCTGGGGTGGTTTACACAATCCAACGGAGTAAAAATGGCGGTAAAACGTGGTCCGTATTCACCACGGACTCGGACTGGATTGTCAGAACGGTTAATATAGCAGCGGGGTTCATTCATGAAATCGATCCCGCCAAGCGAGAATTACGAGTGAGCAGCAGGACAGGCTCACAACCTCCAGGGACGCTGAGTGATCTCTATCGAGTAAAAATCACCCTAAAATAAGCAGATACTGGTTCCTAACAATGAATCGTGGTTTTCTCATTTGGCTGGATTATTGACATTCTAGCTCCCGGTTGATAAGCGCTGACATGATCGATAGCACAGACCTGCTCGCCAAACATCTGGCAACAAGTCGCGGCGGCTCGACCCAACCGGTCTGTGCGATCGACACCGAGGCGGACAGCCTGCATCGTTATCGCGAGTCGCTCTGTTTGATCCAGTTTGCGGATCGTGACGGGTGTGTCCTCATCGATCCCCTAGCCATCGAGGATTTGTCATGCTTGGGAACTTACCTATCCACGGCGACGGTGTGGATGCACGGTGCCGATTATGACATGACCATGTTCAAACGGCAGTTCGGAGCGCTGCCGGCGGTGGTTTACGACACCCAAATCGGCGCAAGATTGCTGGGTGTGCGCCGCTTTGGCCTGGGTGACTTGGTCAATCTTTATTTCGGGGTTGAACTATCAAAATCCTCCCAAAAAGCGGATTGGGGCAAGCGACCATTGTCGCCCAAGATGATCGAATACGCACTCAACGATGTGCATTACCTACTGGAAATGGGCGACATGATCGTTGCTGCTTTGAAAGAAAAAGGCCGTTATGAATGGTTCGAGGAAAGTTGTCTCGCCGCCCGCCAACGGGTCATGGACCGGGACGATTCCAAAGAGGAAAGTTGGCGGGTTCAAGGCTCCGGGACACTTGAGCCATATAGCTTGGCCTGCCTCAGGGCGCTATGGCATTGGCGGGATGGCGAAGCGAAAACTTGGGATCGTCCGTCATTCATGGTCGCACCGAATCGCCAGTTGCTGGAGTGGAGCATCGATTTAGCGGCGAAAAAAACCATCAATTTGCCGCACCACTACCGCCCTGACCGGGTGAAACGCTTCCGGGCCGCCGTCGCCGCAGTGCAGGAACTCCCCGCCGCGGAATGGCCGGAGCGCCCGAGTGGCAAACGCCGGAAAAGAGATCGCGATTTTGAACGTAAGGTCGATGTCTTTCTCAAAAGCCGCGAATTGGCCGCCGCCAAATTGGACATCGAAGGCTCGTTAATCGCCCCTCGGGCCATTTTGGAATCTCTTGCCGCTGGCGACGCCGAACCCGCCGATGTGCTGCTCACCTGGCAACGCGGTTGCCTCGGCATGGACGCTTAATTCCTGTCCAACTGGGCGCTCGATGCGCTACTTCGGCAGCGCGACTTTTTTCCCGAGGTGAACCGGCCGGGTGTTGAGGAAATTCACGTCCAACCACATTAGCACCCTCGCCCCCACCTCACGAATGCGGGTTTTCAGCCCGGCCTGAGCCTCGACATCGCGGGCATTGAACCCGTATGCCTCCATCCCATTCGCCTCGGCGATGTAAATCGCCCGCTCGTTTTGAAACCGCTGGCTGATGACCAAAATAGAAGTCGCGCCGAAAATCTCTTTTGCTCGTACCACCGAATCGAAGGTCCGCAGCCCGGCGTAGTCGCACACGATGCGGTTTTCCGGAATCCCCCGCGCCACCAGATCCTGCTTCATCTTCTCCGGTTCGTTGTAATAGCGACTGCGGTTATCTCCAGAGACGATCAGGGTTTCCAACTTGCCCGCCTGCCAAACTCTAACCGCCGCGTCGATCCGATAGTTGAAATACGGGTTGCCATTTCCCGTGCCGAACACCAAGCCCACCTTCATCTTCGGCACGGCGGCGACGTCATCAAATAAGCGGCCATTCCCCGCCCAGATGGCCGTGGCATTTGCGTAAATCACCACCGCTGCCGCCAGCACGCCCAGCACCAACAGCACGCCTAACAGCCGCCGGAACCAGCGCCGTGGCCGGGTCTTGGCCGCCGGCTTCATAAGCTCCGCGTGGCTTGCAGCTCCATGGGCCGCCGTGGCCATTGCAGCAGGGATTTCACCGCATCCGCGAAACCGCCGACGATCGGTGCCTCCGGCGCGATCACCCGCAGCCGGTTGGCGGTTTCCACGAACCGCACCTCGGAAAAGCGCCCGATCAACTCGCCGTCCACCTCCACCGGCACCTCACGATCCGCCCGGACGATGAATTCCTCGGTCTGAAAATAACTCGTCGAGGCCATCAAGTCGATGCCGCCAAAGGCCAGTCCGCGCAGCGAATCCAAGACCAAGCGATAACCCGCCTCCTTGTAAACGATCACGTCCAGCTTCGAGTCATGATTGCTCGCGTTCCGGAAAACCTTAAACTGCCCGCCATACAGCGAGCCATTCCCGGCCAGCACCGCCACCCCCTCCTCGCGCCGCCCGTCCGCGCAGATGACCTCGATTTTTGGCGGCTCCTCGCCCAGCACCTTCACCGCGGCGGCCAGATAGGCCAGCGGACCCAGCATTTTTTTCGCCTCCCACGTCGTCTCCTCGATCACCATCGCATCGAAGCCCACACCCGCCATCTGGACGAAGGGGCAGCCGTTCGCCTCAAACAGATCCACCTCATGGACGAAGCCGTCCTCGATCACCCGGAACGCCCGCTCCAGCGAGTCGAAGGGAATCCCCATTTCCCGGGCGAAAACATTCATCGTCCCGACCGGCAGCACGCCTAACAGTGTCGCGGACCCCGCCAAGCCGCTGACCACCTCGTTCAACGTGCCATCCCCGCCCGCCACGATCACCACCGGCTCACCTTCTGAAGCCAAACGCCGCGCCAGCTCCCGCGCTTCGCCGGCGTGATTCGTCGCAAACAGTGCGAAGCGGTTCGCATGACACATCAAAAACCGCAACACCCGCGCGCCCCTCTGGCTGCGGGCCTTGGGATTGAAAATTACCGGATACCGGTGTGGCCTCTCCATGCGCGAATACTTGACCTTGCCCACCGTCTCCGCAACCCGATTTCATCCCAATGCCGCAATCACCTTCGCCACTGGCAGCCCCATGACGGTATCGAAATTCCCGCGAATCCCGCTAACAATCCGCTCGCCGTGCTCCTGGATGCCATACGCCCCCGCTTTGTCTAAGGGATTTACCAGAGCGAAATAAGCCGTGATCGCCGCCTCATCCAGTTCGTGGAAAACCACCTCGGTCAGATCGTGAAACAAGTTCCGGCCGCCACCCGGGTGGATCACACAAACCCCCGTGCAAACCTGATGGACTCGCCCGGACAGCCGCCGCAACATGTCCCGCGCCTCTGCCAGATCGGCCGGTTTACCCAGCGGCTGACCGTCAATGAAAACCAAAGTATCCGCGCCGATGACGGTCGCCTCCGGTCGCCGCACCGCCACGGCCTCCGCCTTTAGCCCGGCATTCAACTCGCACAAACTGTCCGGCCCCAGCGCCGCGTCATGGATTTCCTCGGCGGGGGAAATTACCACCTCGAAGCTGAGGCCCGCTCGCTCTAACAACTCGCGACGGCGCGGTGAGGATGAGGCAAGCACAAGGGTCATGGCCTGCAATGACGGAAAATCGAGCGGCGATCAAGCGCTGGATCAATTTGAGTTTGGGAATCCGGGTACGGGTCGCTAGCATCCCGCCATGGCCGGTGGGGATCATGCGCAGCGATGGCGGACGGACGGGAAATTTTTCCGGGCGGGTGACACGCGGGTCCGCATGAATGCGGTGACATACGGGCCGTTTCCCGGCGGCTGGCCGTCGGAGTTCGGGCCGGATTTTGCGCGGATGGCGGCAGCGGGATTCAATTCGATCCGCTTGTATGAAATGCCGGATCAGCGTTTGCTAGACGCGGCGGCGGACCATGGCTTGCGAGTCTTCGGGGGGCTGAAGTGGGGTCAGGGCGCGGATTTTTTCGCGTGTCCGGGAATTTACTCGGCGGCGGTGGTGGCGCTGACTAACGGATTGTTAGAAATTAAAAATCATCCGGCACTGGTCGGCGTCTATGTCGGCAACGAGGTGCCTGCCGATCTGGCGCGCTGGATGGGTCCGCATCGCGTGCGCGAGGCGCTCGAAGGGCTCATCGACACGGGGCGCGAACTTGCGCCAGAGCTGTTATTCGCCTATGCGAACTATCCGAGCACTGAGTATTTGGAGCCGGAAAACGCGGATTTCTCAGCCTTTAACATCTATCTGGAAACCGCAGCCGCTTTCCGCGCCTATCTCAAGCGGCTCCACCACATCGCGGGCGACCGGCCACTGGTGATCTCGGAATTCGGCCTGGATTCGCGGCGGAATGGTGTGCAAAAACAAGCGGAGGTCCTCGGCTGGGGCACCCGCGCCGCGCTCGATCTGGAAACGGCGGGCATGACGGTTTACGCGTGGAGCGACCGCTGGTGGAATGGCGGCACAGAGGTGTTAGACTGGGATTTCGGCCTGCTGGACCGGGATGGCATGGCGAAGCCCGCGCTGTCTGCCGCGCATCCGCCGGTGTCTGCCGCAGTCCCGCAAACTCTCTCCTTCTCAGTCATTGTGTGTACTCGGAACGGCACCACCCGCATTGGTGCGTGCCTCGAGGCGATTCATAAGGGCTACAGCTCACATACGCCCGGTGAAACCCTCGTCATCGACGACGGCTCGACCGATGGCACCGGCGATTTCGTGGAGAAAAACTTCCCCTGGGTCCGGCTAATCCGGCTAAAACCCGGTGGTCTCAGCGCTGCTAGAAACGCCGGTGCCGCTGCGGCAGTCGGTGAAGTTTTGGCGTTCACTGACGACGATTGCGAGCCGGACCGCGAATGGCTCGCCCGACTGCGCCCCCTGTTCGCGGCGGGTGAATTCGCCGCTGCGGGCGGGCCGAATTTACCGCCGAAACCTAACACCTGGGAGGAGGCCGTCGTCTGCACCGCGCCCGGTGCGCCCAGCCATGTCATGCTCGACGACGAGGAGGCCGAGCACTTGCCGGGCTGCAATCTGGTCGTCACGAAGGCAGCGTTTGACGCCATCGGCGGCTTCGATCCCCGGTTCCAGACAGCGGGCGATGACGTGGATTTCTGCTGGCGCTTGCGAGAAGCCGGGTTCCGCCTCGGCTTCGTCCCTGGGGCCTTCGTCTGGCACTGGCGGCGACCCTCGATCCGGGCCTTTATCCGCCAACAAATTGGTTACGGGCAAGCGGAACGGCTGTTGCTAGAAAAGCATCCCAACCGATTTTCCAAGCACGGCAACGCGAAGTGGCGGGGCTTCGTCTATGGCGGTGGCCCGGTCCGCGTGATGGCAGATTCCATCATCTATCACGGGCCGATGGGCGAGGCCGGTTATCAGTCCATCACCAACCGGATGCTGCCATTGCGAGGCTTGGAAAAATCCTACGACACCCTGCGCTCCCGCTGCGTCCTCAAGGCCGTCGGGTTTCTCCAACCCCGCCTCCGGGCCTGGGCACGGAACCGGACGCTCTGTTTCAAGTCCACCTGGCTGGCCAAGGCCCGCCCGCCAGACCGGGGCGAGGAGTTCACCATCGACTCCGCCGTCGGCCACGGACGCGAGTATTTCCTAACGATCCTGATCCGCAAGGGATGGAAAAAAGCCGGTGACACCGCGCCTTGGGATCTCGAAATGGGAACCCTGCGTGTCCTCATGGCGACCGAGCACGGCGAGGGCCTCCCCACCCGCACCCTCGTCCGCGTCTGGGGCACGCCCACCATGCAGATCGCCGCTTGGCTCGATGGTCCGCCCATCACCGTGCCCGCGATGCTCAAACATCGCGATGCCCGAAGCGAATGAAGGACTCTCTGCCTCTTGATCCCGCGCCCGAAGACGGGACAATAAGGTCCCGACTCCTGATGGGGTGTGGTCATCCGGGGCTTCCCTTCCGCCCTCAGGCGTCGCATCATCCGGGCCATGCGTCTTGTCGTCATCAATCTCGTCGGACTTTCTCAATCGCTGTTAGGTGAGCACCTGCCAGGACTGACCCGCTTTGCGAACAAGCGCGGGCAACAGTCCTACGCGCCCGCGTTTCCGGCGGTGACCTGCACGGCGCAGTCGTCAATCCTAACCGGCACATCCCCTGCCCGCCACGGCATCGTCGCGAACGGTTGGTATGACCGGGAAAATGCCGAGGTCCGATTTTGGAAACAAAGCAACCACCTCGTCCATGGGGAAAAACTCTGGGACAAGCTGCGGCGCGAGATCCCCGGCTTCACCTGCGCGAAGCTATTCTGGTGGTATAACATGTATTCCACGGCGGATTTCGCCATCACCCCGCGGCCGCTCTATCCGGCGGACGGGCGCAAGGTGTTCGATGTTCACACCCAGCCGATGGGGATGCGAGAGGAGTTGAAAAACGCTCTCGGCCCGTTTCCCTTCCCCGCCTTCTGGGGGCCGGCGGCGGGCATCGCTTCTTCTGAATGGATCGCCGCATCCGCGAAATGGGTGGAGGAAAAACACTCGCCGTCTCTCAGCCTAGTTTACCTGCCGCATCTCGATTACCCGCTGCAAAAGGACGGGCCATCGGCACCTAACATCCCTGACGAGCTGCGGAAAATTGACAAGGTCGCAACCGACCTGATCGACTACTACGAGTCCCGTAACATCCGCGTGTTGGTGCTCTCGGAATACGGGATTTCCCCGGTGACCCGGCCGATTCACCTGAACCGGCTGTTCCGGAAAAAAGGCTGGCTCCAGCTCAAGGACGAGCTTGGTCGCGAGACACTGGACTGCGGGGCGTCCCGCGTTTTCGCTGTGGCGGATCATCAGGTGGCACACGTCTATGTGAATGATTCATCTATCAGAAACGAGGTCCGCGCGCTGTTGGAAAATACTCCCGGCATCGCCGAGGTGCGCGACACCACCGCCATGTGGGGTAAGGGCGTGGCGAGCGAGCGGGGTGGGGATTTCATCGCCATCTCCGCTGCGGACGCGTGGTTCACTTACTACTTCTGGGAGGACGACGCGGTCGCGCCCGACTACGCCCGCACCATCGACATTCACCGCAAGCCGGGCTATGATCCATGCGAGCTTTTCATCGATCCGGCCATCGCCTTGCCCAAGTTGAAAGTCGCCGGATTTCTGCTGCGGAAAAAACTCGGACTGCGGGCCTTGCTAGAGGTCATCCCGTTAGATGCCGCGCTGGTCAAAGGCTCGCACGGCAGAGACCAGGTGCCAATGGCCGAGCGCCCAGTGCTGCTAGGTTCGGACTTCCCGGTGAGCACAGCGGAGGACGTGCATCTGGCCATCCTCGACGCGGCGCGACAGGGTCTAACATGAAATGGGTTGTGTCCGTGGATTTGCCATGGTCAGCCATTCAGGACGCTGATACGCTGCGGCCATGATCAACATCGAACCCGTCGGAAACATCCGCTGCCAATGGGGCGAGGGTCCGATCTGGTGGCGTGACGCGCTCTATTTCGTGGATATCGAGGGCCACCGAGTCCACCGCTACAACCCGGCGGATGGCAGCGAACGATCTTGGGATGTCGGCCAACGCGTGGGCACCGTCGTCCCGCGCGAGAGCGGCGGCCTAGTCATCGCTGGCGATCACGGGCTGGCATTTCTCGACGAGGAAACCGGCCACCTCACCGCCATCGCCGATCCCGAATCCGCCCAGCCGGACAACCGATTCAACGACGGCAAGTGCTCGCCGGACGGGCGGTTTTTCGCCGGAACTATCAGCTTGGTGAAAAAAACCGGCAGCGCGAAACTCTATCGGCTCGATCCGGATCTCACGCTCCATGCAGCCTTCGGACCGGTCACCAACTCGAACGGCATCGTCTGGTCAGTGGATGGCAAAACGGTTTACTACATCGACACGCCGCGGCTGGAGGTGCTGGCGTTTGATTACGAGGACGACGGGCATTTGCGAAATTTGCGCAGCGTCGTCTCCACTGCCCACATCAAGGCCTCGCCCGACGGGATGACCATCGACGCGGCGGGAAATCTTTGGATCGCGTTCTGTCATGGTGGCTGCGTCGCTTGTTTTGATCCCGTATTTGGCATTGAGCTGCACCGGATTCCCCTGCCCTGCCTGGAAACCACCGCCTGCGCCTTCGGTGGACCGGAACTTGCGGATCTCTACGTCACCACCGGCGTCCACAAGTCCGTGGTGGAGAAAGACGCCGGGCGACTGTTCGTGATTCGCGGGCTGGGGGTCATGGGCCTGCCGGGCAACGCCTTCGCTGGGTGAGCGTTAAGGATTTGCGGGCGGCAGATTTTTGGGAAATTTCGCGACGGCGGCACGTTATGTGGATTCCAAGTCATTCACCGCTCGAATTTATGAAACTCACTCCCACTACCGCACTGGCCGCACTGATTCTCATCGGGGCCGGTGGATTCATGGCTGGCCGCATCTCATCGCCAGTGGTCTCGCCCAGCAGCACGCCCGAGGGCACGGCGGAAACCCGCGCCGCGCAGGCCTCGTCGCACGAGGTGACTCGGGAATCCAATGGGTCAACAAAGTCCACCCGGACCGCCAGAACGGAACGGGGAGAAAAGGGCAGCCCCCATGAGCGCATCGCCAAGCTGGAGGCGATCATGCGGGGTGAGAACCCGCTTGACCGGAACCGCGCATTTCTCACTTACCTCGCCCAGCTCGGCTCTGGTGATTTCGCAGCGGCAGCCGCCCTTTTCAATAGCTTGGAGCTCACGGACAGCCGCCGGGGTGAGTATTCGCTACTGTTTTCCGCATGGGCACAGACCGATCCCACCGCCGCCCTAGCCTACGCTAAGGCAAACGGCGGGCACGCCACGAACACGATCATGACCTCGTGGGCCAGCATGGACCCAGAAGCCGCCATCCAGTGGGCCAAAGCGAATTTCTCGGGCGACGGCGCGAATCCCTACCTTCCCGGCATCATCCGCAGCCTTTCCACCACCGATCCCGCCCGCGCCACCGAACTGCTAGCCAGTATGCCACGCAGCGAGGAGCGCGGGAAAGGCCTTGATTACATGCTCCCCCACCTGCTTCAGCAAGGAGCCGACGCCACGCGGTCTTGGATTACCTCCCTCTCCGACAGTGTTTTGAAAAACGGGGCGATGGAACGCTCTGTGGATCGGCTCGCCGCCACCGATCCGGCCGGTACCGCCGCATGGCTCATCGCCAATCCCGGGGAGGCGCAGCAACACAGCGTCGATAATGTTTACGGCATCTGGGCAAACCGTGACAAACAAGCCGCCATGGCCTCATTCGCCGCCATGCCCGCAGGGGAAAACCGCACTAACGCCCTGCGCGGCATGGTCAGCAGCACCGCCTCCGAGGACCCCAAAGCCGCTGTTTCCCTGATGAACAGCTACCCGAACGACGTGACCGACCGGGTGGTCCAGAATTTCGTCTGGCACTCGATGGAAAGCGATCCGGCCCTTGCCGCCACTCAGATCGCCCGCATCGCCGACCCAGAGCAGCGCGATCAAACTTACCGCCGCACCTTGGATAACTGGCTGGAGCGTGACCCCGCCGCCGCGACGGCATGGCTCCAGAGCAATCCCATGCCCCCGGCGGTCCAGAAGCATCTGGACGCGCGCCTCAACCCGCGCAAGTAACCGTCGCGGCCGGCGGTAAATCAGAATTCCCCGCAAGCGTCGCCCCGCGTTGACATCCGCAGCCCGCGCGTCCAACGTCCCGCCCATGGACACGATGAAACTTCTGCTCGGCGCCACCATCGCGCTCCTTCTCGGCGCGCTCGCGGTTTCCTGGCAAACCATGAATACCGGCGTCAAAAACACCCCGCAAGAGGAGCTGGCCCGCATGAAAAAGCAGATCAAGGAACTTCAAGACGATCAGGACAAGCTCAAGCTCGAACGCCAGCGCCAAAAACTGCTCGAACTAACACCGCCTCCCATCAGCAACGCTGCCGAGATCGCCGCGATGAAACTTCAGGTCGAACAAAACAAACGCGCCCTCGAGGAAATCGAAGCCGCCAAGGCCAAGGCTGCCGGGAAAAAAGCGGACATCGATGAGGACGGCGTGCTCGCCGTCAGGGATATAGAAGGCAAGGACGCAGAACTCAAACGCGCCACCAGAATCAGCCGCGCCCTGCTCATCGGCCGGGTGAAGGAAATCGTCGAGGACGCACCGTCCGGCGGCTTCATCACCTTTGAAGTCCTGATGCCCGAGCAAGTCCAGACCGGCACCATCCTCGCCATCCGCCGCAAGACGGGCATCCTCGGCCAGCTCAAGGTTTCTGATGTCACGCCCGAGGGCGCCATCGCCAACCCCATGGCGGGCTTCGGCCCAATCAAACCCCAGGTCGGCGACGAACTCATCCTGCCACCGCAGTATTGAAATTTCAGATCTCAAATTTCAAATTTCAAATCTCTAGCGAATGTCCACTACAGTAGGCCTCATCTCACTCGGCTGCGCGAAAAACCTGATCGACTCGGAAGTCATGATCGGCCATCTCGCCCAGGCTGGCATGTCTCTAACGCCCGATCCCGAGCTGGCCGATGTCCTGATCATCAACACCTGTTCGTTCATCGACATGGCGAAACAGGAATCCATCGACGCCATCTTCGGCGCGGTGAAAGACCGCACCGCTGATCCGGACCGCGCCCGCCAGAAAATCATCGTCGCCGGTTGTTTATCCCAACGCTTCGCCAAGGACCTGCCCGGCATCATGCCCGAGGTGGACGCCTTCATCGGCCTCGACCAGATCACCAAGGTCGCACCGATCATTGAAAATCTGCTAGGAAAACAAAACCACGCAGAAGTTACCAAAGACGAAGGCCCGTCTGCCACTGACGATCCACGCGACTTCGTTACCCTGAAGCCGCAATACGTCCCGGATTATTCCACGCCGCGCATCCGGCTAACACCGGATCATTTTGCCTACGTGAAAATCGCAGAAGGCTGCAACCACACCTGCACCTTCTGCATCATCCCCACCATCCGCGGCAAGCACCGTTCGCGTACGCAGGACTCTGTCGTTAGAGAAGTCCGCGCACTCGTCGCATCTGGGGTGAAGGAAATTAACCTCATCTCACAGGACACCACTTACTTCGGCATGGACCAGTGGGAAGGCAAACGGCCGACACCGAGTTCGCCCGTCGATTCTAGCAGAGGCGAATCGCTCTCCACGCTGCTCCGCGAGATCAATCAGATCGAGGGCGATTTCTGGGTCCGCCTGCTCTACACCCACCCGGCGCATTGGTCGGACGAACTCATCACCACCATCGCCGAGTGCGACAAGGTCGCCAAATACGTGGACATCCCGCTCCAGCATATTTCGGATCGCATGCTCACCGCCATGAAGCGCGTGACCAGCGGCGATTACATCCGCGACCTGCTCCGCCGCATGAGAGCCGGCATCCCCGGCCTTGGGATTCGGACGACGTTCATCGTCGGTTTTCCCGGCGAGACCGAGGAAGATTTCCAAGAGCTGTTGGATTTCATCGAAGAGTTTCGTTTCGAGCGCGCTGGCGTTTTCCAATATTCGAAAGAGGAAGGCACCCGCGCTTACAAAATGGCTGGCCAACTCCACCACAAAACCCGCAGCAGCCGCTGGTCCCGCGCCATGTCTGCCCTCCAACGCATCGCCTCGGAAACCAACCAAGCCCAAGTCGGCAAAGCGGTCAGAGTGTTAGTCGAACAACCCGGCGTCGCCCGCACCCAGTGGGACGCCCCGGAAATCGACGGCTCAGTCATGGTCGATGAGGAAATCCCCGTCGGCGAATTCGCCCAAGTCACCATCGGCGACTGGCGTGGATATGATCTGGTGGCGGCGAGGTGACTTGGGGATGTATCGTTTTCCCAATATTCGACTTGAATCAAGACCACGAATTGTTCACAAGAACACAATGAATTCTGAAAAAAATCGTCCCAAGACGACGAGACCGGTGGGAATTGAGATTTCGATTTGAGTTTCCTGATTCTCCGTCATCAGTTTGAGCAGTATGGGTGAGACGGCGTCCCCCCTGCGGCGCATATCCGCCAGCACCCGTTCCTGCTGCGGATCCAACTGCTCAAAGGGACCCATACAAGTGAGGAATACATCCGCGTAGGAATATTTCAGCAAGGAGTTATCCAAGGACATCTTCGCCAGATCCTCAGCCCCCAGTCCTTTAATCTTAGATCGATCAAGCGCATCCATTTCGGGAGACATACGGTGGTATGGACTTGCGTGGTCGGTGCTGTTGCTGTGCTCACGCGCCCACGCATCAACGACATCAATGTGATCGACTTTCGGGGGAGTTGTATCCTCCGCTGCGGCGCATAAAACGAGCGCACACCAGACCCCGCAGGCGGCTTTTAGATTAATTGGGAACATAAAAGGATTGGCTGTTGCGGATGATCTCGAAGTCTCCCGAATGGAAACGTTTGGAGTCGAGCGGTTTGTTGTTCCAAATCATTGCGCCGCTCCTCATTAGCCACCGGTCCCAGGTGGACGTTGTATGAACCAGCCCGAGCGCGTGGCCCACTTCATGAGCGGTAACTCCCAGGATCTTCCGCGCATCGAATTGATCCAGCGAAACGATGATGCCGTCGGTGCCCAGAAGGGTGAAGCCTCGCACTCGCTTCGGCAGCTCCCATAGGTTATTACTGTTCTGCACCACGGTGGCATCCACATAGCCGATGCGGAGATGGTGTTCAGGAACTGTAAGGCCACGGTGTTCTTGGGGCGGAGAGAATTGGTGCGCTTCAGGCCGTCGCTGGATGGCGGTTTGCTGCTGTTGGAGCTGTTTTTGTTGAGTCGTTTTTCCAGCTCGGTAATGCGGGCTTCGAGGCTGGCGATGAGTTCGCAGATTGCGTCAATACGCCCTTCGTCCAAGGCAGCTTGGATGATGGGACGCAGGGCTTTGGCTCGATCGGTCAACACAGGGATAACGCCAACGATGGGGAAAAGTGCTTAAGATTTCTTAAATACCTGAATAGTTACGTGGGCCTGATCATCTGGTTTTGGACGCAGAAACTCATCGCCGTAAAAAGCTCGGGCATGGACGGCATTGGCGATGGCGTTCACCGCCTAACGGCTCGCTGGCACGGCTATTTCAACACGCATGAAAAGGCCGCCAACCGCGCACTTATTATCAGTTCTTTCTGCATCGACGTGCTCGGACTTTCGTTGATTGCGACGGCGATTTTCGGAAAAAGTTTCGCACCCTTTCTCGGCATCCTCATCGTCTTCAGCCTGCGGCAAATTTCCCAACTCTGCTGCACCTTGCCACCGCCGCCCGGCATCATCTGGCGTGATCCCGGTTTCCCGACAGTCCTCGTCACCTACGCGGTCGGCAACGATTTTTTCTTCTCCGGTCACACAGCCCTCGCGGTGTTGGGAGCTATCGTAATCTATCAGATAGCGCCATGGTGGCTGGGCTGCATCGCGATCCTCGTCGCACTCGGTGAGGCGACGATTGTGCTAGTCTTGCGAGCCCATTACACGATGGACGTGATCACCGGAGCCTTCGCCGCCTGGTTCGCCGCAGACATGGCTGCCCGCCTCGCGCCGTGGGTCGATGGCTGGTTGAAATGAATGGCCGAAGCAACGCAAGCCACGCGCAAAACCAATTAGGCTGAGACATTCATTTTGCCGGTGCTTGGACATCCTAAGTAAAGCTTCGGAGCCAGTCCTTGGATTTAAGTAACTATTCAGGTATTTAAGAAATCTTAAGCACTTTTCCCCATCGTTGGCGTTATCCCTGTGTTGACCGACCGAGCCAAAGCCCTGCGTCCCATCA
>JAYVNM010000136.1:0-12313 GCA_043758445.1 Akkermansiaceae bacterium
CTTTGCAGAATTCAAAGAACAAGTCGCGGCGTTGCCTGTTGAGCAGAGAGCCTCGCTGGCGAGTTTTATCCTCCACTCGTTGCCCGACCCCGATTACGACGTTTCGGACGAGGAAGTGGCCGAGAGAGTCCGCCAGATAAAATCCGGTGAAGTCGGAACCATCTCTCTGGATGAATTACGCGCAGGTGTTTTTTCCGACCGTGTATCCTGATGCCAAGGTTTCACCCTCAAGTCCGCCGCGACGTATCTAGCGCAATCCGGCACTATGACTCGATCAGCGATTCGCTGGGTGACGATTTTTGGGCAAAATTTGAGAAAATCTGCCTCTGAGGCGGAAACGTATCCTGAGCGTTATCATTTCGATCCCAGTGGCTGGCGACGTGCCCAACTTGAAAAATTCCCCTATCACTTGCTGTTCTACGAGGAGCTTGATGGCGTGCGCATCATGGCTCTACGTCATGACCGCCGGAACCCTCGCTTCGGCCTGCGGAGGAAATAAATCCTGCACCTCCGGCAAGCCGCCGCCGACCAGCCGTTGCGCGAATCCTTCCACCAACCCGGTCTTTCCCACTCCCGGCTGCCCACCAGAATCAGGTTGTTCTTGCGGCTTTGCTGCAACACCTGTGTCATCCGGATCAACTCTGCCCTGTGGCCGATCAAGGGCGGCAAGGCTTCTTCCGCCGCCATGGCCGTGAGGTCGCGCCCAAAACGCTCCAGCGTGGATTTCTTCCCCGGCTTTTCATCCTCCTCCGCGACGGGCTGTTGAACCTTCTTCCTTTTCTCTTCTGTCATCTGTCTTGAAGTCTTCTGTCTTGAAATCTGGCGCCTCAATTCCTCCCCCAAACGCCGAATCCCGGCCCGTGAGATATAGAGCAATGGCAACCCAGCTCGGGAAAACATCGACTATCGGTGCGAGCTCAGGGACCAGAACAGCCAGAATCTCCCATCTCCAACCCCACAGGGCAAATAAGATCAGGGCAGTGACGATACTCAAGGGAATCCAAAATGGCGGGAAGGCGACCTGAAGCGCATCAGCAGCGGCGGCAACTGCGAAGGTGATCACGTATTTCAGAGTTGATCTGTTCTTCGGCGCAGAGCGATTGCCGTGGGTCACTACGGACTTCCCTGTCTTCCTTTCAGACATTCCATTCTTGGGGATAAGAGAGCTCATTGTTGCGGGAAAGTTTTTTGATTTATCCGTAGCGACCCACCTCGGAACAAGCCCCATCGATTTATCGTCAGGCTTTGATCGTCTCAGTGGGAGAGATTGTTTTCAATGTAATCAGCAGCCTTTTTGATTGTATTAAGGGCATCCGCCGTGCTTAGAAAAACAGGTTCTTTCTGTTCTGGAGGTTTGTTTTGGAAGAAGGTTCTGCCCAAAAAGCCGCCAAGGATTAAACCAAATAAAAGTATCGGAATTGCATGTTTGAGTCGTTTCATCATAGAAAGATTCGATCGGTTCGGCAGGGGTGGCTGAGGTTGCGCTGTCTTCACCGGAGAAAACTCATCCGTTTTCTGCGGTGCCTCAACTAGGCGTTCATCGCGGCGCAGCACGCAACCTGATGACTCTTCGATGACAAAGAAGACATGCCCACCGGACGGAAGACTCTCAAGAAAATTACAAATGGCATCCTGTACGGGACGAATTTGGTCAGATGGTCTACTACGAACTAGCTCATACATCAGCGAGTTAGCGCTCGTGGATTCCTGCAGCAGGTTTTGAATCTTGCCCAGATCGCGAGGATCGGTAGCCAGTGACTCCAGATTGCTTTGTATGCTGGAGATGGTTGACCACTGAAAGTCCGGCAAGGTGTCCGAACGAAAAATGGCAGCCAGGATACGACCCGGTCTGCCATAGCGATCCTTACCCGCAGGTAGAATGCGATAAACCCAAAACTGGTCATCGAGATACAGCGCGCCCCAGAAGGCCTCATGAGGAGCCTTCTTGATGCGCGATCCGTTGGCATCAAGGATATTCCCGGCAGCGACAACGATGCTATCCCATCCGTCGCCCCCCGCGTCATCACCGATACGCAGCCAACCGCGAGGCGGGCCGGGTTCGGATGAGTCATAGAGGCGCGTGTCCATATCATTGTTTTTGGTCAGACTTAACTACCCCGAGAAGTTTCCTGATGGAGATTCCGCAGGGTTCTTTTATGTCGGGAGCGAGGTGGGGTTTGGTGTGGATGGTGAAATTATCGTTTCCGTGGCATTTACTACAAGGCCCCGAATTAAGCCAGTCATCGCCTACCCACCAGGTCTTATTGCCACCATCGCAATGGTCGCATTTTTTCCAGTATGGGCACTTCCACTCCAATTGGAGAAAGTTTTCCCTTTCACCAATCAATTGCTCATACTTGATTCTGGCATCCTTACGAAACGGATTAATTACAGTTTCCGACGCTTTCTTCTTCTCAATAATTTGTTTGTCGAGGATTTCCAAGTGAGCTGCGGCTTTGACCTTTAAGTCCTTAATTGTGGAGTAAGTCAGCTTGGTAACTTTCCCTTGTTCGCTGAAAGTGAGCACCTCCTCGGCTGACAATATATTTGCTAGGAAGGCACCGAGTGTCATCGTGAGGCAAAGAATTCTAGGGGTCATGAGCATAATTTGAGTTAGTTAGATCCCGGTTTAGAAATTGCTTTTGTAATACCAGTAGGTGAAATAGAGCACGACGAAGGCTGCCACGACAACCCGGAAAAATTTGGAGATCAGAAGTTTGCACATGCATTCCTTATATTTTCGCCAATTCTCTCGCCCCCTGTTGTCGGAATGACCTTTGGTAATGGCCGTGACAAAGAGGTCCAAGCCTTCGGAGCGCAGGGGGAGGCTAGGCACCCTCTCTAAAATGTCGTCGTCGTCGCGCCGGGCCTCGGTGTGGAAGATCGCCGAGAATACAAGGGCCTGAACCTTCGAGGCCTCCAATTGTATCTTGAAGGCGGCTAGGTTGAACTCGGGCATCATCTTGCCGATCAGGTCTAGCACACTCGTCTTGTCCGGCCACGCAGGGACGGGCAGAAGGTGAATCATGAGGTCGCCCTTCAATACACCAAGCACGATGCGTTGCCTTGAATTCGCGTTCTTCAGGACATTCTCGGCGATCCATGCGTTCTGGGTGCGCTTGATAGCCGATTCACATTGATGTTCGTGAAGATCAAGCAGGATGAAGAGGACATCCGCACTTCTGATATTTTCCAAGATGCGTAGATTTGTGGAGTCCCCGCGCAGTTCACTCTCAATGTCCTCGCCGGGTGGATCGATCAGAGTGAATTTTGCTTGGCGTGTGCCAAAGCCCCTTATCCATTGCCAATCCCATTGCAACAAGGTTAGCTTTCTTGTTCCCAGAGGCCATTGGTGGTTTTTGAGCGTTTGCCCGATAGCTGCCAAATGCGATTTGGTGTTCCAGTCACTGGCCTTGAAAGTAATTCTGTTTTTCGGGTGCTGTTCAATATAGTCATTCAGCATGTAGCTGAATACGGTCTTGCCAGCTCCCATCGGGCCAATGATATAGATGTTCATGGCTTTGGGATCGTGGAGATGATAGGTTGCAGCTCTGCAAAATCCTTGCAGGCATTGCGAAACCTTTTAAGCGCATTGTCTTGCCACGGAATAGGAGCGTTGAAGACATTGGCAAAGTGCGCATGAAGGTCCTTCCAGGCTTTCATTACTTCCAAGCGCACCAATATGAGTCGCTGTTCCTTTGACGACAAACCTTCGATGATTGAGCGCAGCCGCTCTACGTTGTAGTCGCGTCGTGCGTTTACAAATTCGAATGCAGCTCCCGGGAACAGTTTCCCAAAAGTAGTCTTCCATTCTTTCTGCTCATCGATGGAACCTTCCCACATGGTCACCAAGACATTTGAGCAGATGGTTGAAACAGTGTGGTAAAACGCTTCTTCCTCTGGGCTCACTTCCCAACCGATACCTGCTGAAACGCACAGGTAGCATCTGCCCACCCTGTTCAGAAAAGAAGTCATCATCGGATGAGTGGAGGCATCCCTTTCTTGATCTCCCAGCTTTGCCGCGCCGATTCCAGGCGAGTCTACGAGCACCAAGTTGCTGGCTAGCAACTTGAAGGGGCCCTTGACAGAGACTACTGCGATCTTTTCAGCTTCAGCGTCGTCGATGTCCAATACGTTGTCGGCTATAGCCTTAGCCAGGTCCTCCGGTTGCGTGAAGGGGAGGTGCTCGGGTGGATCATTATTGGCATTGTGGTAATAGACCTCCAGAGTCCATTGTGTGCCATTTGTATACTCAACGGGGACTGCCGTGGCGGGGCCGTTTTTTGCGGGAGCGATGGGCACATTCAGTAGGGCTTCGATCAGCGTTGACTTACCGACGTTGGTCAGGCCGATCAAGCCGATCTTGAATGGCTCCATACCGGCCCGTCGTTCTCTTTCGAAGATTGGCAGAAGCCGGGAAATCCGAAAGGCATCAAGGAATTGCACGTGTTTCGCGCATTTGTCGTTCGCTCGGCAGGTTTTGACAGTGTCCTGCAGCAGATAGATCAAGGATTGGATGGGACTCTCGTGCATCGTTACGGGGTGTATTCACAAGAGGGAATCAACCAGGGCGCTGCCACCGGTATCGTCTTTCGGTGCCACTACTGATGCTGGTGCGCTGAGTAATAGGGGGGCTTGAGCGGTGAAGTTACGCAACCGTTCCTCCAGCAGTAGAATGTCACGCTCGCTGGGCTGTTTGCGGATCAACCCGTCTAAGCGCTCTTCAATGGAATTGATCTCGCGTTCCAGTTCGCGGTTGAATGAGTTCAAAATCGATGAATCCCGTTCTTTGCACTTTCGCAATTGCAACAGCACTTGCTCGTAAGCTTCCTCAATTTGCTCCCGCACCGAATCGGCCAAGGTGTTCTTGTTTTTGTTCTGCTGCTGCTTCCAAGCCTGGCTGATGCGGTAGCCAGCCAGCCCGAAAGCTATGAAAGCGACCGGGGCCGCGGCGACGGTCAACGCGGCAGTGAAAGTCGCCCCCGCAGTGGTAACGATTGTAGCTGCCGCACCTGAACCCAAAGCCGTCAGCCAAGTGAGTGGGTTCAATGTCGCCACAGCAACTGTCGGCGCTGATGCAATAATCATAGCTCCAATCCAGCCGGGAAGTCCCGCCGCCAAGGTGGCTGTTGCGATAGCAGGCAAGCCCGCCAAAGCGATTTCCATGGCACCCTGTGCTAGCGAAAGGGGCGTGGCAATTCTTTCGAGCTGTGGAGCCGCGCGCAGTGTGGTGGCCTGTACATCAGAGGAGAGTTTTTTTTGCGCACGCAGAATAGCGTCCTCACAGTCCTGCATTTTCGGCTCCAGAAGCTCGCCAAAACGGGTCACGACATCGGCATAAAGTGAGGTACAGAGAGCGGCTATTTTGAGAGCGGGCGTCGTCTCGATCAGTTCAGCGTAATCCTTTTTCATTTGCCGCCGGATGTTGGTCAGGTCGTCTTCCAACTGGGAAAAGGCCCAGGACCAAGTGCGGCGAAACTCCTCTTCCCGTGCCGAGCGACCTCGTTCCAATTGCGTTTTTGCGTTTCTCAGCCCGTCCAGGTCCAAGCCCCATTGTTCTTTGCCGGCGGTGGCTTCCTGCCATTCGCGATCCAGGGCTTGTCCACAAGCTTCCACGGCAGCACTCGTGCGATCCCGCAGTCGACGCGCCTGAATGACCAAGCGCTCCTTGCCAACGGTCTCGCGAATGTCATGCAGAAGTTCCTCGGTGCCTGCGTCGTGCCGGGTCTCGAAGTAGTTTTTGGCAGAAATTCGATAGAGTTTGGGATGCAGTCCAATGGAATCAAGGACCTGCCGGTTGTGCTGAATACCCTGCGCAAACCCGTCCGCAGTGATGTCGCCGGAGTCGATGCGGTCGACCATATTCACAGCGAAGAAGAGCTTTCCGATTTGGTTTTTGCGGATGGTAGAAAGGAGAACTTTCTCGGGATCTGTGATGGGTTTTTCCCCTGTCACTAAAAAGATAACAGCATCAGCATTGGGCAGAAAGCTTAGAAGCACATCCGTGTGCATTTGCTCTAAGGCGTTGCCCGCACCGGGAGTGTCCACGAGGAAAACGCCTTTCTCGAGACCGTCGAAGGGAGCCAAGACCTCGATGGATCGGACGCCCTTCTTGTTTTTAGGGTTGTGTTTCTCCGTGGCGTAAAACCGGATTTCGCTCTCCGTGATCATTTCGGGCTGTTCCGGCCGATTATGGAACCGCACCGTTGTTTTAGGAGTGGCCTCGTGCCCGAAAATGCTGATGGCATTCGTGGTTGGTGCCATGGCAATTGGCGCACAATCGTCGTTGTTTCGTCCCAGAAGTCCATTGATCAAGGTCGACTTGCCCCGCTTGGCTGCCCCCATGACACCGATCACAAAACGTTCCTGGCGCACGGATTCAGCCGCATCTTCCAAACTTTTGGCTAAATCCTCTCGGCCCGCATCGCGCAGCATGCGGATAGCTCGTTCTGCCAGTCGAAGTGAAGATTGGAGATCAGGGTTGTCGCGAAGTTTCATGATTGTTAGTTTTTTCTATCCCTCTGGGCACATAGCCATTCGGGTCTCGACATTCGGGTCAGGCATCGCATTTCAACGCTTTGAGTATTTGAGGATGCGGCGCTGGTTCTTCTTCACATGCGCGAGGTTGAATGGTGAAGGGCGCGGCGTAAATGCTGAAATGAAGAGGTTGATGTTTGGAGTTGGTGAGCGGTGGTGGGGTTGGGCGGAGGGTGGACACTCTTGTCCGCCTTGCCAATGGGGGGAGAAAGGTGGGGAGCTTCGCGCGGATGTTTCGCTTTCCATTGGCGGCACGACAGGAGTGTCGTGACTCCTTATTTTGAGGGACTTTTGGCGGTTTTGCGGCGGGTGGTTTTCGCGGGGCGAGTTGCTTTTGGCTTTGTGCTTGGAACGCTGGTTGGATGGGTTGGCAACGGGTGTTTGGCTTTACGTTCGGCAGCGGTGTGGGCTTTGGCCCAGGTGAAGAATTGGCCGAGGTCGCCATTGAAATCGGCCGCAATCGCCGCTCTGGCATCGCGGACTTCCTGAACGATGGTGTCTTTCATAGTGTGGAATGGTGGACTCTATGTAAACGGTTTCCATTTTTCGATGAGGTGGGGCGGGAGGGCGTTTAGGTGGGTGCTGCTTGGGAAGGAAAGAATGTGGGCTGAAAGAGAGAGTTCATGATTCCGGTTTCTTGAGAGCCTTCCTTGCCTTGGCTTCGAGCTTCTTGACGCTTTCCACGGAGGGCGGTTCCTTACGGCAACTCCAGCTACTTTTAAGCGTCCTCTGCCTTAGTCCAGTCTTCGACGGCCAGTCCGGGGACGCGGGTGAACTCCCTGACATTGTTGGTGACGATCATTCCATGACTGGAAAGGGCGGTGGCGGCGATCCAGAGGTCGGCCTCGCTAATCACCGATCCGGATCTTTCGAGTTCCGATCTGATTGTCACGTATTGCTCGAGGATTTCATCACTCGGCAGAATCATCTGAAATGGATGGATGAATTCTAATACGGCTCGGCGCCCTTCAGCAGGTTTGTTGCTCTTGGCCGCACCATGGAGCAATTCCGCTTTTACCTGAAAGGGTATTTTGATGGCAGCTGCCGGAGTGCTCATGATTTTCCTCATGGCGGACGGGGATTTCCCCCGCAAGCAGAAGATCACGATGTTGGTGTCCAGGAACCAAGTCATCTTTTCAAGTGTCATCAAGGCCGCTGATTTCCCGAGTCGGACTACGATCCGGGGCTTCAAATCCAGAGTTGCCATCCATGGAGGCGAACAATTTCCAATAGCCGGAAGGGTAGCCCTTTTCGGTGGCAAGGTCTTCGGATGCGGCGGCTTTTAACCGCTCCAGCACCCACACGGACAGCGGTTTGTGGTTAGCTTCCGCAGCCCGCGCCAAGGTGGCGGCGAGGTGCTCTTCGAGTTCCAAGGTGATCGTGCTCATGGGATGAATATATCATGATGGATCGGGAGCGGCAATGGTGCGAATGCTGAAATTTAAGGGGCGTCGATGGCACCAGTCCCGACTAACAAGCATCGTCGCTGCTGGCGGACCTTCGGAATGGCGCGGGATGTGAGGGAGACGAGCATGGAAAGAGGGAGGGAACGGGGTAAAAGCTGAAATTTTGAAAGCTAAAATCCTGAAATGAAGAGTGTGATGTTTGGGGTTGTTTGGAGGCGACGGGTAAAGTTATTGGTTAGAAGTTATTTGTTAATGGGTAAGAGTTGAAGAGGATGATGCCGATGGAGGGTTGGTGGCCGGAGGAGCGTTCCTTGTCGTTGAGAAGATTCAGGTAGAAATGCCTCACGGGTGATTGCGCGGGCGGCGGTGACACGGGCGGAAACGACCCGTGCCTTTAACTCCTCGATGAAGTCGAGGTAGTCGGGGCCGATGATGAGGGAGGTATTCCGTTGCTTTTTCATGGGTTGAGTGGGAAGAGGAAGAGATGTGGGCAAGATGCCCACTCTCCTATTACGGGCGAGGCGGGAAATCGTCAACTTGGGTGGTAAAAGGTGAAAGTTGAAATGCTGAGATGCTGAAATGAAGAGGAAGAAAAGTGCCGAGTGATCAGTGAGCAGAAAATTGGCTGGTGAGTCATAGCGGGTGGTCTTTCTTTTTCCGTTTCAGCTTGGGTGCTGGAACGCAGACTTCGCTGGCTCCGGTCGGTGCACAAAGTTGGTAGAACTCGTGAAGTTTGGCGCGGAGCAGGGCTTTGTCGGGGAGCAGGGTTTCATATTCGGCTATCATAGCGGGAGAGAGGGAGCGGCTGAGTGCGTATTCGACGACTTCCTCATCTTTGGTGGCGCAGAGAAGCAGGCCGATGGCAGGGCCTTCGTGGGGCTTGCGATGGTCACGGTCGAGCGCTTCGAGATAGAAGTTGAGTTTGCCGAGATCTTCCGGGCGAAACTCGCGGACCTTGAGTTCGATGGCGACTAGGCAATTCAGGCCACGATGGAAAAAGAGCAGGTCGAGCGCGAAATCCTGCGCTCCGACCTGGATGGGATGTCCGGATCCTATGAAGCAGAAATCGCGGCCCAGTTCAGTGATGAAGCGGCCCAGATTCCGCAACAGTGCGCCGTGGAGATCGGCCTCGGAGTGTTCGGCGGGCAGGCCGAGGAATTCGAGAGAGTAGATGTCTTTGAAAAACTCCGCCGCCTGTGGATGCAATTCTCTCAACACGGTTGAGAGTTTTGGCGGATTGAGGAGGGATCGTTCGAAAAGCGCTGCGTCCATTTGACGGGCGACTTCCCGGACCTGCCAGTGGTTGTGACTCGCCATTCTGAGGTAAAATTCCCGCTCTTCGGGCCGCTTGGAGCGGCTTAGGATGTGAAGATTCGAGGACCATGGTAGTTCTCTCAACAAGGGTGAGAGAACCGGCTCATCTCGGTAGGTTTCAAAAAACTGGCGCATTCTCCAGATATTCTGTGGGGAGAATCCCCTGATGCCGGGCTGCATTTTCTGAACAAATGAGGAAAGCGCTTGAACGGTGCCCTTCCCCCAGCCGTCACTCTGAATTTTATGTGAGATGTACTCCCCGACATTCCAGTAAAGATCGATCAGAGTGGTGTTCACGGCTTTGACGGCCTGCAAACGCGACTGCTCAATGAGCCTCACAATTTCCTCGAAAGCGGTTTGTTCGGTAACGGTAGAGCCGCCTGCCTTGCGTCCGGTGGTGGCGGACTGAGTCAGCCCCGTCTTCTTTTCAGCAGGCGGCGTGTCAGAAACCGGGTGTCTATCGGCTGGATTGTGATTCATGGTTTGAGCTATGCGAGCGAGGCTAGCAGTTTCCCGGCATCGGGGAAGCGGTCTTTGGGATTGCGGACGAGGGATTGGTCGATGGTGGTGGCAATTTCCCTAGCGAGGCCGGGCAGGCGGTCGCGGATGGGGACGGGGTTTTCGTTGAGGATGATGTCGATGGGGTCGCGCTTGGGATCGAAGCAGTAGGGGAATTTTCCGGTGAGCAGGTGGTAGAGGGTGGTGGCGTCGGGGTTTTGGACTTGGAGATGGTGGAGCTGGCGATCGTAGAGATCGCGCAAGGCATTACGCATCGCCCGGGCGGCATAGGCGGGAAACCCACCCTTGGCCGGATCGAATAGACGGGCGGCATTGGCGAGCGCTTCCTGTGCGGCCAAATCGATTTCCGCATGAGGTAGGCCGGGGATATTGGAGAATTCGCGGGCGATTTTCGCTGCGAGAGGTAGGAGATCGGCCACCTGTTTTTCCATGCTGGCGGGAAGCTAACCGCTTTCCCAGCGCTGAGGCAAGAAGAAGAGCCTAATGGTGGACCTGACCAAAATCCTTCCTTGTTGGCTCAGGCGAAGGTTTCAGAAAGTGAATGGGGTCTGAGTAATCGCATTCACATTGATGGGGACTTTCCTTTCCACAATCTAGCGTCCCGGAACGGCGAGGTGCGACCGTGCTCATTTGAAAGGGTTTACGCACTGGCGGAAAGCTGAAATGCTGAGATAAAGATGATGGAGTTGAGGATTGCATTCAATTCCCGCCCTCCATTTCCACGCGGACAAGCTCCGCGAGTTGTTTGGCGGCTTGAATTCAGAAAGTAAGTGCAACGGTTCGCCTTGAAGGAATAGCCGCTAACACGAAACACTGCAACCCATGAATTACAACCAATTGAGCGAAGAGGAACGCTACCGAATCTCAGCGCTGCGGGCGGAGGGCGCCACAATGTCCGAGATCGGCAGAAGACTGGGCAGGGCGTGCTCTACCATTTCCAGGGAATTGAAGCGTAACAAATACCCGACGGACGGCAGATACCGGGCCTATCACCCCGCAAGGATGGCGAGAGGGCGCAGGAAGATGGCCCGGGCCGGTTTTCAGCTTCTGAATGGAAATCGGTCGATCATCTGCTCCGCTGCGACTGGAGCCCGGAACAGGTTCTGGAGAACTGTCGATCACCGGAAATCTCTGGACTCACTTGCGCGGTGCCAGGAAGCAGCGCCGGAAGCGCTATGGAGCCTATGACAGCCGCGGCAGGCTGGCGGGCAAGCGTCCGATCGGCGGATATACCTAAAAATGAAAATGGGCGCGTTCGGGGGACGCCTTTGAGCGAGGCGTAGAGGGTTGATTTCGGAGGGTGGCAATGTAGTCGGTTTTCATCCGCTGAGGCGGAGTTCGGCTTCGTCTGGAAGGCCTGGCAACCACTTCCCTCCCAGCCAGCGCCTGAGTAAACGGGTCAAAAGCAGGGTCCAGCGTTGATCGATGGTCCATCGCTCCGTGATGGCGCGGATGTGATGTAACTCGTTGCTGATGCGGGTGACTGCTTGCGCGATGAGGTCGCCTTTTTCGTGGAGAACGCTGACTTTGACGGTCCGGCGGCCGCCGCTTTGGACCTGGCGCCCGACTCCGGCCATGAGCATTGGTCGGGTGCGGATGGCTTCGCGGTGATGCTCTTCGTCGTAGAAGCGCAGGTAGAGGTTCCACCAGTTGTAAAAGAGGGCGACGAGGTTGGCCATGAGTCGGCTGGGGGCGAGCTTGCGCGAGGTGAACCCGTTCCAGCCCCATTGGTTTTTGAGCTCGTCGAAGCAGTTCTCGGCGTCGGCGCGGTCGCGGTAGTGCTTGGGGATGACTTGGGTGGGGAAGGCTTGTGCATCTAACGAGGTGACGAGCACGGCGATCTTGCCGCTCCAGGGGGTGGCTTGGGCGTCCCATCCGGTGCCTTGGGCGTTGGGCAGGAGTTTTTGGCGGTCTTTGCCGCGACGGGATTTCCCGGGTTCTCTAACGGGGGCTTTGGCGGGGCTTTCCCGCACGAGTATGACGCGCCTTTCCTTCGTCCAACCGCTGAGGCGGATGGTGGTTTCGAGTGCTTGCCAGCCGTCGCCGCAGTCTTGCCAGAGGGCTCCTTGGCGCATCATGCGGTTGACGAGTTCTTTAACTTTGGCGGTGTGGCGCAGTTTGAAGAGGTAGGGAAGGCTGCGTTGTTCGTGCTCTAACATGGTAGTCTCGCTACCGTAGCCGCAGTCGCCACGGGTGAAGGTGGGCCATTGGTGACGGGGCAGTTTTTCTAACATGCTCCAAAGTCCGGGGAGTCCTTTGGCGGCGGCGTGTTCGTTGCCGGGACGCACTTCGACGCCGAGGCTGATGCGCAGGTTGGCGACGAAGTCGCTGTGATAGACGTGGCTGGGGCGGCCGGGTTTTTGCGGGTTGTAGCCGATGGTGGCTCCTTGCTGGTGGCCGTAGAGGGGCTTGACGGTGTCGCGGAGCGAACACTCGCGCAGGAATTCCTCCCATCGTCCGCCCGCTTGGAGGAACTGGAAAAAGAAGATCAACTGTCCCTCCCGGGTGACCGGAGCTGGGTCATCCCATTCGGCGTA
>JAYVNM010000137.1:0-4039 GCA_043758445.1 Akkermansiaceae bacterium
TCGGGCATGGGAGTCTTTTCGGACTTCCATGCCCACTTTTTTTAGCATCTAATACATTGTGCCTAAAGGACTCACGATGTCTGGGACAGGCTCTAGTTATCTCCAATGTTATTCGGTGCGGCGGCACCAGTGAATGTGGAAACCGTGTCGGCATATTGCCAATAGCGTGGACTATTGGTGAAATCACTGACCTTACCACCGGGAAGATTGGTCCAAACCTCGCGAGTCATTTTTCCGGGTTCGCCTGCTGCAAGGATACCGGGCAGCAGAATTGTAGCCCTGACAACGAGTGCGCAGCAGATTTTAGGTAGATGGAATATGGCAATGTCGATAGACATCTAGCAGGATTGAAACCAAATCAATAAAATTCGACTTTGTGACGAAACAATCACCTGCTCATCAAGTCCGAGAGGCGCTGTCAGTTATCCTCCTCGATCACGACGGCGAGGCCGAAGACTTGCTCGAAGAGGTCGGCCTTGGTGGCCATGGCGAGGCGCTCGACGGCGGCATCGGCGAGGCCGGGGAGGCGGAGGCGGAGCTTGGTGGACTCGCGGCGGATTTCGAGTTGGGCGACGCGCTGGGCGTGGGTGCGTTCGAGGGCGTCGGCCACGCGGAGGAGGGCGGCCAATTTGCAGACCCGGATGCGGTCGTCGGTGCTGAGGGCGGCATAGCTCGGGTGATCCAGCCGCGGGCCGGAGTGGCGGTGGTAGCGGGCGACGAGGGCGACGATCGTGACATCCAGGCGGTCCAGTCCGAAGACTTCCGAGTTTAAAATGAGATACTCCGAGTGCTTGTGGTGGGCGCGAGGGCTGACGTAGGTGCCGACCTCGTGCAGGATGGCGGCGACCTGGAGGAGCAGTGCGTCATGCGCTGTTAGCTGATGGAGATCGGTGAGGGCCGCGAAGAAGCGGGCGCACAAATTTCCGACATGTTCGCCATGGCTGGGGTCCGATTGATAGCGTTCCGCTAGAATCCGGGCGGAGCGCAGGACTTCCTCGGCGAAGGCACCCGTGAGTTCCTGCGAGACTAACAGATCGTGAAGGAGACCTTGCTCGTATTCGCTGATCGGGATGTGGACCTCGGCGAGCTTGAGGGTTTCCGCCACGGCGAGATTGATTTCGAGCGCGGGGATCAGGGCCTCGGCGGTCTGATAGTCGAGTTGGAAGCGTTTCACCAACTCCACATCGCTCATGTTCGCGGCGTCGGCGGTGAACTGGCGCAGGGTTTTGATCGAGCAGACTTGGCTGGACTGCGTGAGGGGAATGGCGACGGATTGGATCTCGTAGCCGATCAATACCAGTCCGTCCACGGTGACGTCCGAGAAGTCGAAACGGATCTGGGCGAGATTTCCGTAGGCGTGTTCGCGGATGACCCGGAGCATCGCCGAGCCTTCCGCGTGGGAGCCTTCCACCGCCTCGCGGGTGCGGTGGGTGCCCATGCGGTAGCTGGTGTAGCGGGTGATGAGGCCGTTTTGAAACAGCAGGGCGCGGGTGTTGCCGGGGCCGACGTGGAGAACCAGCGTGGTGTCCTTGCGCATGGCGGGCAGATTGAGCAGGCGGCGGCGGGTTTTTAGATAGATCAGGCGCGTCATTTCGCCGTCGTCGATGGTGCCGATGCGCAAACCACAGGCGATGCGGATGCGGTTCATGACGGTCTCGTGATTGGTCGCCTCGCTGAGGATATTGGTGGCCACCGCGCGGGTGACGGCGTGGGGATCGAGGCCGAGTTCCGCTAGAGATTTCTGATAGCCTTTGATGATCGAGACCACGCGCTCGGTGGTCGAAGCGCTGACCACGCCGTTGCGGAAAATATCGCGGGCGACGGGTGCGGGCTGTTCGAGGAAATCGACTGGGATGATCGAGCCGTCGTCTGCCCGTTCCGCGACGATCATGGAAACCGAACTCGCGCCGATGTGCAGGGCGGTGAAGAGCTTTTCAGCAACCAGTGGTTTTTTCACGGACTTGCGGGCGTTCGGCATCGCGCAAGCACAACGCGCAATCGGCTTTCGTTCAATCCCGAATATGTGACAAGGCACGGTGGGTGGCGGATGGGGCTTGTCATGCGGGTGGTGGCCAGCGATAAGAGGCTCATGCCGGTCAGTGGTGCGTTGGAACGATATTCGGTGAAGCCTGGTGCCAAAGTGGACATGGGGAAAATCGACAGTGGCGAGAAGACCCTCTACCAAGGCGCGAAGGATGAATTCGAGATGCAGTTCGACGCCTTGCAGGAGCAGCTCCAGGACTTGCAGAAACGGCTCTACGCGCAGAACAAGCACCGCGTTCTGGTGGTGATGCAGGCGATGGACACCGGCGGCAAGGACGGTTGCATCAAGCACGTTTTCTCCCGCATCGACCCGCAGGGCATCCATGTGTGCTCGTTCAAGAAACCCAGCGAGGAGGAGCTTGCCCATGATTTCCTGTGGCGGGTGCATTCCAAGGTGCCATCCACCGGGCAGTTAGTGATCTTCAATCGCAGCCATTACGAGGACATCATCGCCGTGCGGGTGAAGAAGATTTTTCCCGACGAGGTCTGGAAACGCCGGCAGCGGCACGTGGTGGAGTTCGAACGGATGCTAGCCGAAGAAGGCACGACGATCGTGAAAATTTTCCTACACATTTCCAAAGACGAGCAAAAGCGGCGGCTGGAATCTCGATTGGAAAATCCTGCGAAGCATTGGAAAATCAATCCAGACGATCTCGTGGACCGCGCCCGTTGGAGTGAGTTCATGACCGCTTACGAGGAGGTGATCGGCAAGACCTCCACCGAACATGCGCCGTGGTATATCGTGCCCGCCGACCGCAAGTGGTATCGGAATCTCTGTGTCGCCCGGATCATGTTAGATACGCTGAAAAAGCTGAAAATGGAATTTCCGCCGATCCACTGGGATCCGAAAACGATCCGGATCGAGGACTGAGCTTTAGACTGGAAATTCGCCGCTCCGCACGCATGGTCCGCGCATGGGGATGACGCGCTTTCAAAAACTGGCAGTGGCGGCCTTGGTTTCCGTGCTCTGCCTGATGTTCGTCGGGGCCATCGTGCGGGTGACCGGGGCGGGGATGGGCTGCCCGGACTGGCCGACGTGCTGGGGTTGCCTCATCCCACCGACCCACGTCGAGCAGGTGGATTTCGCTAAACTGCCGATTGAGAAATTCCGCCAGAAGGCGGCGCGGATGGGCCGCGATCCGGCGACGATCACGGTCGAGAGCTTGCGCCAGGAATTCAATCCACGCCACGTCTGGACCGAGTTTCTCAACCGCATGGCGAGTATCCCGGTTGCGATTTTTTCGCTGGCCACCTTCATCGCCGCTTTCTGGCAGCGCGAAAAGCGGCCGCTGGTCTTCTGGCTGGCCTTTGCCGCGGTCATCACCGTGATGGTGAACGCATGGATGGGCGCACGGCTGGTTTACAGCAATCTGGCGTCTAGCAATATCACGCTCCACCTCGCGCTGGCGATGAGTCTGCTAGGAATATTGGTGTATTGCGCCTGGCGGGGGACCGAAAGCCCGTGGCGGATAGGGATGGCACCCGCGCCGCTGGCGAAGCTGCGCTTGGGCGTGACTGTGTTGTTAGTCGTCGTCGTCGCGGAAGGCATCCTAGGCTCGCAAGTGCGGGAAATGACCGACGAACTCGCAAAATCCCACGCCAACGCCGCCCGCGCGACCTGGGCGAACGAGCTGGAGGGATCGTGGAAATACCTCGTCCACCGCAGTTTCTCATGGGCGGTGTTAGGTCTCACCGTGTGGGCTTGGATCATGACCAAGCGCCACTGTTATGGTGGCACGGGCAAGGTCGAGCGGGTGGTGTTAGGAATCGTGCTGGCGCAAATGGTGTTAGGCATGGTGATGGCGCAGATCCACATTTATTCATGGGTGCAGGTGCTACACGTCGGTCTCGCCGCGATCCTGCTGACCTTCGTTTGGCTGTGGCGCTTTGGGCTGTCGCTAGCCCGACTTTCGCTGTTAGATTAGAAAATCGTCGAATTTCGCTCCGCTGAGGCGCTGGAACCCTTGATTTTACGACATCGGGCATCCGAAAAGGG
>JAYVNM010000138.1:0-12281 GCA_043758445.1 Akkermansiaceae bacterium
GCGTTCTTCGACGGTGTCTAGGCAGAGGAGTTTGTGGACGAAGACGGGCTGCGTTTGGCCGATGCGGTAGGCGCGGTCGGAGGCTTGGTTTTCGGCGGCGGGGTTCCACCAAGGGTCGTAGTGGATGACGGTGTCGGCGGCGGTTAGATTGAGGCCGGTGCCGCCGGCTTTGAGGGAAATGAGGAAGACCGGGGCTTTGCCAGTTTGGAAATCTTCGACGAGTTTGCCGCGGTCTTTCGAGGCACCAGTGAGTTTTAGATAAGGGATTTTTTCCTTCACCAGATGCGCTTCGATGAGGCCGAGCATGGTGGTGAATTGGGAAAATATCAGAATACGGCGACCTTCTTCGATCAGCACGGCGAGGAGGTCGGTTAGGAAATCGAGTTTCGCGGAATCAACGACTTCATTCGAGTAATCCTCCGGCAGCAACGCGGGGTGGCAGCAGATTTGGCGGAGCTTGAGCAGCGCATCGAGAAAGACGATCTGCGATTGCTCGATGCCGCGTGCGGCGATGGCTTCGCGGACGCGCTTGTTCATCGTGGCTCTAACAGTTTCGTAAAGATCCTTCTGGCCGGAGTTCAGTTCGATGAGGTGGACAAGTTCCGTTTTCGGCGGGAGCTCCTTGGCGACTTGGTCTTTGGTGCGGCGCAGAATGAGCGGCGCGACGCGGGCTTTCAGCACGGCGTTGCGCTCCACATCGCCATCCTTTTCGATGGGGTTGCGGAAGCGGGTGTTGAACGCGTCTTCGGTGCCGAGGAATCCGGGGACGAGGAAATTCATCAGGCTCCAGAGCTCGCCAAGGTGATTTTCGATCGGTGTTCCTGATAGACAGAGGCGGTGGCGGGCATCCAGTTTGCAAGCAGCCTGAGCCATCTTGGAGCGCGGGTTCTTGATGTATTGCGCTTCATCCAAGACGACGAGATGGAAGGGGACTGCGGCGAGTTTTTCGATATCACGCTGGAGCAGGGCAAAGGACGTTAGAACGACATCGGCGTGGGGGATTGATCGGTAATATTTTTTCCGCTCCGGGCCGTTGAGGACGAGGACGCGGAGATCCGGGGTGAATCTGAGCGCCTCCGCCCGCCAGTTAGGAACGACGGAAGTGGGGGCGATGACGAGGGTTGGCAATCCTCGCGAGAGACCGGATTGCTTTTCCGTTAGAATGTGAGCGAGGGTTTGGAGGGTTTTTCCAAGACCCATATCGTCTGCTAGAATGCCGTGGAGTCCATGGCGAGCGAGAAATTGCATCCAATGAAACCCGGCAAGCTGATAGTCGCGCAAGGTGGCTTGCAATCCAGTCGCAGTTGGCACCGGGTCGATCCCTGAAAAATCCTTCAGTTTCGCCGCGAGTCCTGCTAGATGCGGTGGCGTTTCGAGTCCTAGTCCCTCCAGTCCGGCGAGCGATGCGGCATCGAGCGCGTGGAGCCGTGCCCGGTCGGGAAATTTCGGGTCGATGAGGGCGGAGAGATGATTGAGAATTTTCCGCACCCGGCCAATCGGCAGTTTGAGAGCATCACCACTCGGAAGTGGCGCGTAGATGTGGCCGTTATCCGGTCGGTCGAGGGTTTCTTCAAGGAAGTCATTTTCTAACAATCCCGCGAGAATCGGAAGCAGATCGTAGCGCTCGCCAGCGACGTCGAAGCCCACCGAGAGGCTGAACCATCCGCCCTCGCGCGGGTCGAGTGAGGTGTTCCATTTCACGGGATCCGCCTCGTGGACGCGGTGGCCGACGTTGTCGGAAACCGTCACCTGCCAGTCGAGACCTTCTAACCGACTAAGCATTTCCCCACGAAACTGATGCCAGAAAGCGTCGGTCGGCACGCGGCTGGGATCGGGAAACCAGCGGTCCGGGGTGCTGGATTTGTGGGAATCCCGGGATTTGAGGTTGAGGAGAAATTGCCACGCGGAGTTCGATTGCAGCGAGGACAGTCCGGTATCGCGGAGTTGTTGGGTGGCGGCGTATTCTGCAGCCGCATCGTGTTGGAGAATTGCGGCCTGACCCTCATGGATGATCGAGCTGACCCAGTCGGGGGCGCTTGCCCGCAGCGAGCTACGATGTGCGCCGTAGATCACTGAGGCTTCTGCGGAAATCCAAAAATCCGGGTCCGGTTGGCCGAGCGACTGGAGCAGCAGGCGCGTCGCCTTGTCCACCGGCTCGCGCGTGACTCGCAGCTCAAAGCGTGGGTCCAGCCGCAGGCGGGCCAGCTCCGGCGGCGGATCTTTCATCAACTCGCGCACACTCGGCAGGGCTGCGGCGACGGCTCCAGCGATGCCCCTGCCGTGCAAGCGTGAAAAGTCGCGCTCCTTCGCAACTCGTGTTAGAATGGCCGCAGCGTGGTGACAGAAGCCGCCGAGTTCGCAGGAGCAGAATGCTTCAAAATCCCACCCACCACCGGACTCCCAGAGATTCACCTCCGTCTCAAGCTGCCCCACCGCCGCGACGAGACTGAAAGAACCCGGCGCGGTTTCCTCCATTTTCAAATCCCGCACTTTGCTAACAAGTGAGCTGGCGGCGGCGAGGATTTCGTCGTCGAAACGATCCTTCCAACGGGAACCCCCGAGAAAAGAGGCGATGTCTGCGGTGGGTGGCAAGGTCCGGCAGCGTCCGATATGGCGACGCGGCGTCAAGCCTCCGCTGTGATTCTTGCGGCACGTCCAAACTTACCGCACCGCGAATCCAGAGTCTGCGCTCGCAGATCGGAGTGAAATGGCGAAGCCCTAACTGGACGGCTTCTAGGGAAAATTCATTTCGCCCGCATAGTGAGCCGAGGATGAATGGATTGAAATGCCTTGAATTCCGAGAATCAGAAAGCAACCCTGCGGAGTATATCCGCAGGGTTGTGGATGAAACCCTACCAACGCATAGCCAAGCCGATAGATCACCCGCACGGAGCGCCTGTTACCATGAAAACCTACCTTTTCCTCCTCAGTCTAACTGCCGCGCTGCAAGCCGCCGAGTCCCCGCCCGCTGTCGTCCTCTGGCCGAACGTCGCACCCGGCTCCGAAGGGAAAAACACACCGGAACTCGTGCTTATGTCCGCCAGCGGCGAGCAGCGAATTTCCAACATCCACCAGCCGAGCATCACCCCTTACCTGCCAGCCAAGGACGAGGCCACCTACACCATCAACGCGTCGTCGTGCTCGGCATTCCAGATAACTTCGCCTACATGGACCCCACGCTGGTGACTTTATTAAAAACCAAGGTCACCCCATTGCTCTGAAACAAGGATCTGTATTCCACGTATCCTCCCCCGCCCATGCAAACTCTGTTTCGTCTCCTACTCCCCGTCGCCGCTATCAGCAGCGTCTGCGCCTTGCCCGAGGGCTTCGTCATTCGCGATTTCGCCGGCCCGCCGGAAGTCGATTACCCCACCGCCCTCACTGCCGCCGCCAACGGCGATGTTTACGTTTCCTCCGACCAGAATGGCTCGCTCGGCCATGACGAACACATGGGCCGGATCATCCGTTGCCGCGACAAGGACGGCGATGGTAAGGCGGATGAGTTCATCAAATTCGTCCCGGACGTCAGCAGCCCGCGCGGTGGCCATTTCGTGGGCGACACCCTCTACCTGATCCATCCACCCTTTCTCAGCAGCTATCGCGACACCAACGGTGACGGCGTGGCGGATGAGGAAAAAGTCCTCGTTACCGGCCTAGGGGGCGGTATCGAAAATCCACGGGGGGCTGACCACACGACCAACGGCGTGCGCATTGGCATCGATGGCTGGCTCTACATCGCGGTCGGCGACTTCGGCGCATGGCCCGCGAAAGGGACCGACGGCTCGACCTGCCTGCTGCATGGCGGCGGCGTCCTCCGGGTACGCCCGGACGGCTCCCAAGTCGAGGCCTTCGCCGTGATGACCCGCAACATCTGCGACATCGCCATTTCCCCCACTCTGGATCTTTACAGCCGCGACAATACCAATGACGGCAAGGGCTGGAACACCCGCTTTCACCACTATACCTCCCTCGGCAACCACGGTTATCCCAGACTCTATCAAAACTTCGCCGACGAGGCGATCCAGCCCCTCGCCGACTATGGTGGCGGCTCTGGAACCGGTGCCCTATGGCTCAGCGAACCCGGATTTCCGCCGGAATTCTCCGATGCCCTCTTTTCCTGCGATTGGACGACTGGAAATCTCTACTACCACCCGTGGAAACGCAGCGGGGCCAGCTTCACCATCGAGCAAAAGACTTTCGAAAAACTCCCCCACGCCACCGACATCGATGTGGATGGATTCTCCCGTCTCTATCTAGCGGACTGGCGCGGCGGCACCTTCAACTACGCTGGCAAAGACAAGCCCGTCGGACAAATCCAACAAGTCATCGTAAAAGGCGGCAGCCCGGCCAAATACGAGGATGTCACTAAGGCAAACGACTCCCGCCTGATCGAACTCCTTGCATCGCCCTCCGCAGTTCAACGCCTCGAAGCCCAGCGGCAGATTCTTGTGCGAGGTGCCAAGCCAGAATCCGCCAAAGGCATTTTGGCCATCGCTAGGGACTCTCGAAAAAAAATCGCCGCCCGCGTCGCCGCGATTTTCACCTACAAGCAACTCTACGGCAAGGAAAGCACCCGTGAACTCTCGCAACTCGTGGCAGATGCCAGTATTCGTGAGTATGTGCTGCGGGCCATGACCGACCTCCGCAACCAACTCGATGGCGTGCCAGTCAAACCCTACCTTGATGCTCTAACTGATCCTGATCCGCGCGTCGCCCTCCAAGGACTCATCGGCATCCAACGTCTCGATGCCAAGGATGCCGCTAAGAACATCCTCACCGCCGCGCCCGGTTGGAAGGAAGCTGGGATTTCCCCACGACTCACCCATACCGCCGTCGCGGTCCTCGCCTCTCTCGGCAAGATCGAGCCGCTCATCGCCGCCACTCAAGACCCCGCCACCCGCACCATCGCGCTGCGTTCGCTAGAACGCATCCCGCAGATGGATACTGTCGATGCCCTTCTCAAACTCGTTGCTGCCACCAAGGAGGCCGATCTACGGATCGACGCGCTCCTCGCCCTCGCCCGACTCTATCATCAGGAAAAAGCATGGGATCTCAAATCCTGGTGGGGCACCCGTCCCGATGACCGCGGCCCCTATTTCGAGCCTATCACATGGGAAGCCAGCGCCAAAATCGGCACCTCCATCGAGGATAACTTCGCTTTGATTCCCAAGGACCGGCAAAGCGCGTTTCTCACCTCACTCGCCAAGAACCGCATCCCGGTATCCTCACTCAAGCTGGCAGGTCTCGACCCAGTTCTAACCGCTCTCGCCTCCCCTGAACTTGATAAATCTGGAACTGCAGTGCTCATCGACGCCGCCAAGGATTCCAAACGCTCCTTCCCACAACGGGTCGAGTGCTACAAGGCTCTCAACCGCACAGGTAAGGATCTCGCCATGCCCTCCCGACTTATCGTGCTCGCCGCCTGGTCCCAAGAAAAAGACATTCCCGCCGAATCGAACGAACACATCACCGATTTCGTCAACGAAACCGAACGCGGCAACGAAATCGCCAAACTCCGGAAGCTCGCCGCCACCAAGGACAATGCTATGAGCCGGATCGCCTGGAAAGCCATCCTCACCATCATCAACAGCCCGCTCGCCAAAACGAATTGGAAAGAAGAAGTGTTAAAACTCGTCGCCGAAAATCCCCGTGAAGTTGGCTTCTTCCTCGCCATCGCCGATCTCAAGCTTACCGGCTTCGATAAGCAGATCGAGCTCGGCCTCTCCTTCGACAACGAAGAACTCATCGCCGCCGCCAAAACCGCCAAAGCCGCAGTCACAGGTGCCAGCACGGGCGGAAAAAAGGTCGCCGAGATCCCAATAGCCGAACTCATGGCCACCGTCATGAAAGCGAATGGCGACGTCGCCACCGGTCAACGGCTCTTCACCGCCCAAGGTTGTATCTCCTGCCACTCTGTCGATCCCGCCGCCGAGCAGAAAGGCCCCTACCTAGGCTCCGCTGGGGCGAAATTCCCCCGCGACTACCTCATTGAGTCCGTCCTCGATCCCAGCAAGGCCGTCGCCCAAGGCTTCCAGACAATCATCCTCACCATGAAGGACGGTAGCGCCCAGATGGGCTTCGTCACCGGCGAGGTGGATGGTGTCATCGAACTCCGCAACATCGCCGGCCAAGTCGCCAAGCTCAAGCGTGCCGACGTCACCAAGGAGGAGCACCTCCCACAATCCATGATGCCGGCCGGCCTCGCCGCGGGTCTCACGGTGGAGGATTTCACCTCGCTCATCGACTACCTGAACTCGCTCAAAGCCAAGGGCGGCTGATCCTGTTTCCCTGCGCGATTGGGATCTTGCCGCAGCACTGGCCTAGGGTGCGAAAATTGGGTTGCTATTTTCAGTAAAAGGAACCAAAACCTGCCGACGGAAATAATTAACTTTTCCTAAATAACTGATGAATACCCGCCGTTTTGTTAGTGGTTCGTCGGTCATCCTCGCTGGATGGCTCGGAGCAACGTTTCTCAACGAAGTGCCAGCGCAACGTTATCCGAAGCTCGACAAAAAACCGGCACCTGCCGCTGTGAGTGTGGCTCATAGCAGTTTGCTCATCGCCACCCAAGTGAAACCTGAGACGCTGCCGGAATCTCTAACGAACTAACAGACCCAACGCATGGCAGACGCTCCAATCATTTGCGATAGAAAACCACTAGCGCTCGAAGTGGCCGCTGGAACGCATTGGTGGTGCGCCTGCGGTCGCTCCGCCCATCCGCCGTTTTGCGACGGCTCCCACAAGGGCACGGGCCTGCAACCCGTGAAATACGAAGTCGCCGAGAAAAAAATCGTGTGGTGGTGCCAGTGCAAGCACACCGCGAACCCGCCACTCTGCGACGGCTCGCACAAAAGCCTGCCGCTGCCGGAGTGACGGGAAATCCCGTTCAATAAGTTTTCAGCCACTCGACCACATCGGCCACATCCTGCGCCGTCATGCCGAGTTCATCGGCCCCAAGCATGAGCGACCTGCCTATGTCCTTGCGCTCGGCGATCTGCATTTTCGGGATCTTCTGGGTCAGTCCGCCAGTGGACATGATCACCACTGGATTGCCATCCACGATCAGCCGACCATCGATTGATTTGCCATCCTTGAGCTTGATGGCCGTTCCCTCGAAACCATGGGAAATATCGAAGGACGGCTCGACGATGGAGCGGGCAACAATTTCCGGAGGTTGGCGGCTACCAAAACCTTGGAGTGCTGGGCCGTATTCAGGACCAGCCTCGCCGATTTTGTGACACATGATGCAGCGTGCCGCAGCAAGTTTCCCCTTCGCGGCATCGCCCTTGAGCGCCATCACCTGCGCGACCGTGAACTTGGTGCTGGCAGGCTTTTCCGGCATGGTGACGGCCACCAACGGGGCCGCTTTTTCATTGAGCCCGAGATTTTCCATCGCCGCTTTGATCCCCAGATCTGCCCACTCACCATCATTGCGATTTTCTAACCACCAGAGTGCCTGATCTCGCACTGACGAGTCCTTATCAGCGAGAGTTATCAGCGCCTCCACGGAGGCTGGTGACTTGATGAAAGCGATGGAATCGACTGCGAATTTACGTTGATCAGCGCTGAGGCTCGGCGCACTTGCCCGGGCTTTCAACGACGGCACAGCAGCTTCCGGCATCAGACGCCATGTGAGTCTAACAAACGCCTCCGACCATGCCAATGGCTGGCCGGGTTTCATTTTTTGGCCGATGGCAATCCAAAGTTCCGCCGTGTGATGACCCGCGCCAATGCCCAGCGAGGCGAGATAGGCACGATCCTTGCCATCGTATTGAGTGGCCACCGCGACGAGCACCTCGCGGGCCTCATCGAAGGTGCGATAGCGCATGGCAAGCGCCGCTTCCGCCCGAACCTCGGGTGCTGGGTCGCTGGCCAGCTTACGGGCGTACGGCAGATCGTCGATTGCGCCATCCGTGCGGCGGATCGCCCTGAAAGCTGTTAGCCGCGTGGCAGCATCCGTATTGCCAATCAACGCATCGAGTTTGGCCTTACCCTTTTCACCCAAATAAGGCAGCAACCAGATCGCCCGGGCAGCGACATAGGGATTGGGTTCTGCGAGGACTTTCAGCACGGCATCATAGGCGGCTGCGCCAGTGGCTTTGAGTTTCTGATAGCCGAGCGAGCGCACGTTGACCGTCGGGGATTTGAGGGCCAAAATCGCGCCTTCCACCGTGGTGAGATCGACTTTCGGCACAACCGATTTGAAACCTTTCGGGGCAATGCGGTAAATGACGCCTGAGGCCGCCTCGTCCTGGGTGTCATGGCCACCAACGCGAGGATCGGTCCAGTCAGCAACATACAGCGCACCATCCGGGCCGACCGCAATGTCAGACGGGCGGAAGTTGAACCGAAGCTTGTCCTGCTCACTTGCGGTGGCATGCTTTTTCGCGCCGCCAGTGAAGTCGGCACCATCGAAATTTTTATCTGGATTGGTGGTCAGGAAATCGTTGCGTTCCAGCTTGAAATCCGCCCCGTTTAAACTCGGTTGATAACCAAAAACCACATTTCTCGCAGGCTCACAGGAGAGCAGCGTGCCCACGTATTTTTCACCTAACGCACCATTTTCATAAAATGCGATACCGGTGGGCGAGCCGCCGCCATAGACATCTCCCGCAGGCATGGTCTCGGGGTTTTCCTGTCTCCACTCAGCCGTCGGGGTGTCTTGACCGGGACGCTTGTCAGCCGCCCATGACCGCTTGCCGTCGCTGGAAAAGAAGCCCGCATTGCCGTGCTCAAGCACATGGCTCGTGCGGCAGGCCGGTGGATCATCGTTGTCATTTTGGAACACAAATCCTCGAGAGTTGATCGTCTGCTCATAAGAATTCCGGTAGCCGTAGCCAATCACTTCCGCATGAGTCGCGTCCGGGTTCATCCGCACGGTGAAACCGCCAACATAGACGAAGCCATCATCACTTTTCTGCCCGGCAATGGCCTGAGTATCGACAGGCCATTCACCGCCTCCATTTTTAAAATAGCAGCTACCGATGCGGAAGGTCTTACCCGACTTATCGGTGAAAACGCCTTCGGTATTGCCTTGGTTGAAATACCACTTGCCATCCGGTCCTGCGGTCAGCGAATGCAGCGAGTGGTCGTGGTTTTTCCCGTTGAACCCGGTGAGTAAAACCTCGCGAGTGTCCCCGCTCGCAGGGTCGAATTTCCCGTCACGATTGACATCTGTTAGTTTGAGCAAATTTGGCGGCTGAGAAACGATCACCACGTTGTCAAAAACCGCGATTCCCAACGGTGAAACCAGCTCAGGATCCTGCCAGAACACGCTGGATTTATCAGCCTTCCCGTCGCCGTCTGAATCCTCAAGAATGACAATGCGATCGCCAGCAGGCTGGCGATCCGCCTTGCTGCGGTAATTCACTCCCTCCGTGACCCAGACCCGGCCACGTTGATCGATGTCGATATTAGTAGGGTTGAAAAGTGCGGGCGAGGTTGCCCACGGAGTGACTTCCAGACCCTCCGGCAGCACGAAGGAACTCAGCGGCATCGCCGGGGGGTCTTGGCCAGGTACCCATGCACGGGCGGCGGTGACGGTTGCTAGGACGAGGAACGGGTGTAGGAATTTCATTGGATCGGTTGTTTTTGGACGTGGCTATTACTGGATTTCACACTCACAATTATCATCTATTTTGGGACCCGCTTTGACAAGGCCAATCCCGCTGGCTATCCATGCCCATGCGATCACTCATCAAACACGTCCTCAAGCGCAGCGAGTCCTCGGCTGAACTCCACGTCGCCGGCTGGATCAGAACCCGGCGGGACTCCAAGACCTTTTCATTTCTCGAACTGAATGATGGCACCTGCCTTGGTAATCTCCAGATCGTCGCCGATGCGGGAATCCCCGGCTATGAGTCTATCTCAAAAATGAACACCGGCGCGTCGGTCGAAGTTCATGGGAATTTGATACCCTCTCCCGCCGCCGGTCAGACTTGGGAAATGCAGGCCACATCTCTAAAACTGCTAGGCGAAGTCCCAGAAGACTATCCGCTCCAAAAAAAGGGCCACAGTGCGGAATTCCTCCGCTCGATCGCCCACCTCCGCCCACGGACCAATCTCTATGGCGCGGTGTTTCGCATGAGAAGCCGGTTGGCGTATGCCGTGCACCAGTTTTTCCAAGAACGCGATTTCATCTACGTCCACACGCCCATCATCACCGCCAGCGATTGCGAAGGTGCTGGCGAAATGTTCCGCGTGACGACTCTGACAGACGATAAGATTTCCAAAGCTGAGGAAGATTTTTTCGGTAAACGGGCCTACCTCACCGTCAGTGGCCAATTGGAAGGCGAGACTTTTGCCTGTGCCTTATCCAATATCTACACCTTCGGCCCCACCTTCCGGGCGGAAAACTCCAACACCTCGCGTCACGCCGCCGAGTTTTGGATGATCGAGCCGGAAGTCGCATTCTGTGATCTGGAGGGTGATATGAATCTGGCGGAATCACTGGTGAAGTTTCTAGTCCAGCACGCGCTCGATCATAGCGATGGCGATCTCGGAATTTTCGAAAAATCCGTCGATAAAGGTTTACGCGAACGCCTTGAATTCGTGGCCAGCCGCGCTTTCGAGCGGATCACTTACACCGATGCCGTTAAACTCCTCCTCGCAAGTGGCAGGACATTCGAATACCCGGTGGAATACGGACTCAATCTTCAATCCGAACATGAGCGCTGGCTCACTGAGGAATACTTCAAGAAACCCGTCACCGTTTTCAATTATCCCAAGGAAATCAAACCCTTCTACATGCGGATCAACGACGATGATAAAACCGTCACCGCGATGGATGTACTGGTACCTGGGATCGGGGAAATCATAGGCGGCAGCCAGCGTGAAGAACGTCTTGATATACTGTTAGCCAATTTCGCCAAACACAATCTCGATGCTACCGCCTATGCCTGGTATGCCGATCTCCGGAAATACGGCAGCGTCCCCCACGCCGGCTTCGGTCTAGGTTTCGAGCGGATGCTGATGTTTGTTACCGGGATAGCAAATATCCGTGACGTGATCCCTTTCGCAAGGACGCCTAGGAACTGCGAATTCTGATGCTAAAGATGACAAAGCGCGGCGGTTTTACGAAGAGTTCGGCTTTTCGGAACTTGATGCGCCCCGGCTCTTTATCACCATGAAGCAGGTGTCAGCTTTGCTTTCGATTAGCGCTCCGTGACCGTCTCCTGATAGAGCTTGAGGGCACTAGTGAAGCGCTCGGTGGGCTTTGCTGGAGGAGCCAGCAAGGCTTCCACAAAACGGTGGGACTCGGCCTCGTTCAATTGGATGGATGAGTTTGTAGCGACAGGAATGTTGCTACTTCTTATTCGGCGGCGACGGGATGCTGGCTTCGTGCTCAGCGGCTTTTTGGGCGGTGCTAGGCGCGTTGGGCACAAACCAATCGGGTCAACAAGCCGACTAAAAAACGAGATACTGGCTGTGCTGTCGTCTGGCCTAACATTTGGTGCTGACGGGGCCTACAAACTCTGTTTCCCAGAAGTTGCGCACCTTACGCGCGGCGATTCTCAAGAATCTGCTCGTAGAGTTCATAAACCGCATCTCGGGTATTGGCGTATTCGAGTCGGATTTCATGGCTGGAAATCTGGCGGTGAATGATGCGCAAGCCTCCGATACGAAGCCGGTTGAAGCCTTCGAGTGGACCCTGCAAGCCCTTGATGTCGCCCTTGCCTTTGGCCAGTTCTCGGAGTGCCAGCCTGACCCGGTGCTTGGTCTGCGGAGGGAGCCCGCAGAGCCATGCGGCGACTTGCTCAGAGGCCGAAATTTTCATCGTCGAGATTGAGCTGGCGGTAGGTGGACTCGCCATTACGGGCGGATTGAATGGCTTTCATCGCAGCAGGATCCGCCAGCACGTCGAGTGTTTCCATCAGCGCCTCGAAGTCCTCGATAGGCATGGCTACCACGACCGGGCGGTTCCGATTGGCGATGACAAAGCGCTTTCCCGATCGGCAGAGTTTCGTCAGACCCGCCTGTGCCTCCTTCATGTTGTAAGTATCTGGCATGATTTTTGTCTATACTTGGAAGATGGGACTCGCAAGGGAAAACAGGGATGCTTTCTGAGATAGGGCGGATCGCTACCTGTTTGATCAAGATGGGAGGATGAAGAGGAGAGTTGCGGCGAGACGCCACAAATACGGCCTGCTGCGAGAACGCGGCACTCACCTTCAAGGAATCAAAAAGCCTCAGACATCCTGACCTACCCATGAAAGCCGTGGATTCGCGGGCATAGGCGAGGAAACCCGATGACCCATGCTGGCGTTTTTTGCGGGCGAGGT
>JAYVNM010000139.1:0-4032 GCA_043758445.1 Akkermansiaceae bacterium
CAAGTGCGCTCCACAAATCCTTGAACCAATGATGAAGCTCGACGTCTTCTCTCCCGAAGAAAAAGTTGGCGACGTCATTGGCGATCTCAACCGCCGCCGCGGCATGATTCAAGGCCAAGAGCCGAGCCCCGGTGGCATCCGCGTCAAAGCCGAAGCCCCGCTCTCCGCCATGTTTGGCTACATCGGCGACCTCCGCACGATGACCTCCGGCCGTGGCCAGTTCTCCATGGAATTCAGCCACTACGCCCCTTGCCCAAAAAACGTTTCCGACGACGTCATCGCCAAGGCCAAAGCCAAAGAAGAAGCCCTCCGCGCCGCCAAGTAAGCCCCGTGGCGGCGGTTTCCAACCGCCATGCCCCCTCATCAACCCGCCACCCCGAAAATGGGCGGCGGGTTTTTTGTGTTCCGAAAACCGAGAATCATCCAATGCGCTTCCCACCGTATTCCGCCTCTCAAAAAATAACTCTTGCATCCAAGGTATGAATTAATACCTTGGCTTTGTGATTCGCTCATGGCAACCAGCAAAACCACCATCACCTCATTACCAGAGCCTTGGCTCGCAGCGGTGATTCCCATCCTCGAACGCGGCGATCCGGCATCCATCCTCTGGACAGGCCGTGCCCAGCGCGAGATGGCCGCCGCCGGACTGGAATTCAAATGGAACGCCTATGAATCCCGAAACCTACACCACTAACTTCGACGTCCATCTTCCCGCCACCAAGGATCAACCGGCCCGCTTCGTCGAAACCATCGAAGTCGAAGTCTTCCGCAGCTTCGGCGAGGAAATCCTGACGCCGGAATCCAGCGAGAAGATCGAGCGCGCCAAAGCCCGCCACCTCGGGCTGATGACAGGCTCAGACATCAAGGCTATGCGAGAGCGACTGAAGCTCCCGCAAAAGCAACTCACCGCCCTGCTCCGGTGCGGCGAGAAAACCCTTTCCCACTGGGAAAACGGCCACGGCCACCCCACCGGTCTCTCCAATACCATCCTGCGCCTGCTTGATGAAGGATTCATCGCCCCCGCTTCACTGGAAGCAGTCCAAGGCCCGCGCCGACCACTCGCATCCGAGCGCTACCTCCAAACCCGCAAGCATGATGCCATCCACTACGACTTTTTCAAATCCCGCCACGGCCTCGATTCCCTGGCCATGTGGGACGAATCCACTCTGCCAACCGCCTCTAACTCATGACACCCGCACCACTCCAACTCCTCGACTACTGGGCCACCACCCTGCGCATGGAGGCATGTGCAAGTTATGATCCTCAGAACGAAACCGAACTCAACATGGATTCCATCACGGTTGAAAACGAGGTGAAGATTCTCGATTCCCCCGACCCGGAAAAAACCGGCACTCAATGGCTGGTCGGCCTCTCCGTCGAGCAAGGCCCCGGCCACGAAGCCAACATCCCCTACACCTTCGCCGTCACCCTCCAGGGCATCGTCCTCGCCCTCCCCGGCGGCCCCGATGGCGAACGCCTCGAACGCGCCGTCAAAGCCAACGCCCCCGCCATGCTCTTTGGCGCCGCCCGCGAAATGATCCGCGCTCTCACCAGCCGCGGCCCGCATCGCGCGATCATCATTCCTTCGACGAACTTCCTGCCGCCATCACCGCTGGAAAGCCCAGATCTGCTAACAAACAAACCTGCGAAAAAAACCGTGCGAAAGCGCGACTAACTTCCAGACTTCACGTCCGTTTAAAATCCAACCCTCCGAAACCCTCTTTTCCTTCCTCCAACGACGCGCCTTCCCGGCGAACTTTTAATACCGATGAAAATCCCAGAAGGGGGTGCCAAACTCCCAGCCGATCACTTTGCGCTCTACCGCAGCCTCACCCAGTTCGCTTGGGTAGATCGGGACAAGGCTTTCGAACTCTTCGGCATCAGTCCTCACAAGCCCAAGGCCAACCAGCGTCGCCGGATTTGCAAGCCGCATCAATTCCGTGACGACATTCGCGCTGGCGGTCACTTGAAGTTCAATCCAACACCCGGAGAAGGCATTCCACAAGGTTCGCCGATCAGCGCTCTACTTTCGAATATCTACATGCTGGAGTTCGACACCGAGATGCATGCTGTGGGGATTGCTGCGGGCGGACTTTACCGCCGTTACTGCGACGACATCATGCTTGTCGTTCCTCAGTCCGATCAAGCAGACATGGAGGGAATTGTGGCCGCCGCTGTGGCTCGCGCCAAGGTGCGCCTCAATCTCGACAAAACGGATATCGTTTCCTTCCCGTGTGGCTCCGGCCAAACTGCTTCGAGCAAACTTCAATACTTAGGCTTCACGTACGATGGCACTCGCAAACTCCTGCGACTCGGCTCACTTGGTCGCTATTATGGGAAAATGAGATCAGCTGTTTCCCTGGCCAAACAAACTCAGCGCAAACACAACCGAATCGAAGCAACAAAGGGGCTGCCGCTTACTGGACTCAGAACCCGGAAGCTTTACACCAAATACAGTTACCTGATCAATCGCCGGAACCGTTTCGCGAACCGCGATGCATGTGCCCAAGGTAATTTTCTTACCTATGCCTATCGCTCCGCCGATAAGCTGAATGCCCCTGAAATCAAACTCCAGATCCGGAATCACTGGACCAAGCTTCAGGAAGAGATTCGCAAACCCATTTACAGGCAGATGAGGAAACCGTGAGCGACAACCCCCGCCATGAAACTGATCAAGAACTCCAATGACCATACCGCGATGCTGAAACGCCTCGAGGAGCTCATGATTGCAGATCCCAAGCCCGGCACGAAGGAGGATGAGGAATTGGAACTCCTCGCTTTCCTCATCGCGGACTATGAAAGCCGCACCGTGAAGATTCCCGCAGCCACACCGGCGGAGGCGATCCGTTTCCGCATGGAGCAATCCTGAGCGCGGAACTCCATTCCGCCTCTTCCCAATCCGTCACCCCGAAAATTGGCGGCGGGGTTTTTGTTCACCCATCCAGAAAGCTCGCCGCCTCAAGCCGCAGATTGACCTCACCCATAATTCGTGCAATCGTGCTGCACGAAGACACGAAAAGCGATGAATGTGACGTTAAAACTCCCTGATGAATTGGTTCGTGAAGCCCGACACCTTGCGGTGAACCAATCCAAATCCCTCTCCGCCTGGCTGGCCAGCTTGGTCCGGCGTGAACTCGCCACAGAATCCAACACCGTGACCGAAAACGCGAAATCTCTGATGGAAGCCCTTGCAGTCCCCGGCATGACTGAGTCGTTTGATGAAAAAGATTTTCCCTTGCCAGATCGAAAGGAAACAAAACACCGGAAGTTCACCTTTGAACCCGATGACAAATGATGCGCTACCTACTGGATACAGTAACGATCTCCGAATTGCGCCACAGCGATCACAAGATCCATTCAAGCGTCAAGAACTGGCAGTTAGGCATCGGCGCGGTTTGGCTCAGCGTCATCACCCTGAATGAACTGCGTTTCGGCATCATGAAAGTCGCAAAGAAGGATGCGATTTTCGCAGCGAATCTCACTCTTTGGTACAGCCAGATCATCGCCCAGCCAAAGAGATTCCGCGTCCTCAATGTTGATCGCAGCGTAGCCGAGCAGGCCGCCGATTTCCGAGCTGCTTACGACACCCCGTTTGAGGACTCCCTGATCGCGGCCACGGCCAAAGTTCACAGTCTCACGCTGGCCACCCGCAATACCGCCGATTTCAAAAATACCGGTATCCAGTTGGTTAACCCATGGGAATTCAACGGCTGATCTCCGGTCTCCCAGTCTCACCCAAACCAATCGCCCTGAAAATGGACGGCGGGCTTTTTGTGGCCGGATTCAGCAAACTCCTTCCTTTACCAGACACCCAGAACTGTTCGGCATGCTAGGTGCTGATGCGGAGAAAGTCTGGAATTTTTCAAACAAACACCTGCACTGTTAGATTGTCCGTGATTTCATCGGCCCGTGGCGGATTCCAAACCTCTCACCGATGAGAAAATGCTCTCCTGTTGGAAGCTGCTAGACGATTTCCGCAGGCGTCTCGCCGTCGTTCAGGCCAAGGCCACCAAGCCCGCAACCCGTCCGGGC
>JAYVNM010000140.1:0-12088 GCA_043758445.1 Akkermansiaceae bacterium
GCGGGCGAGGTAGCTGGAGCCGAGACCACCATCGAAGGAGCCGACTTTCGGGCCGGTCTGGCCGAAGCGGGCGTTGTCGGCGGCTATCGTTAGATCGCAGACGATGTGTAAAACATGGCCCCCACCGATGGCGTAACCGGCGACCATGGCGACGACCGGCTTGGGCAGTGAGCGGATTTTTTTTTGTAAATCGAGCACATTGAGGCGCGGGATGCCGTCCTCGCCGATGTAGCCGGCGTGGCCGCGAACCTTCTGATCGCCGCCGGAGCAGAACGCGAGATCGCCAGCGCCGGTTAGAATGATCACCCCGACTTTAGGATCCTCGTGGGCAAGCTCGAAGGCGATGAGCATTTCCTTCACCGTCAGCGGGCGGAAGGCATTGCGGACTTCGGGTCGGTTGATCGTGATTTTGGCAATGCTGCCCGCCTCCGTCGTTTCATAACGGATGTCCTCGAATTCGCGCACGGTTGTCCACATAGCCACAGTCTGGACGAACCGCCGGACGCCCGCAACCCCGATGCCTTCAAAAACACTGGATCTACCGCAAAGGCCGCAAAGGGGCGCAGAGAAATTCTCAAGAAGTTTGGGTAGGGCAGGATGATTTCACGCCCACTTTGGGGAAATTTCGGTTTCGTTTATTAAACCTCTTTGCGTTGAGGCTCTGGACCCGCGCGGGCTTATCAATGCGGATTTCAGATGATTTCGCACATCTCACATCGGTGGATGAAATGGATGGCGTGGTTGCGCCGTATAGCAGTGGAATACCCATTCCACCATGACCGCTCCGCTTTTCCTCAACCGCTTCGCCGTACTCTTCCTGCTTGCTGGCCCGCTTCATGTTGCCCGCGCCGGAGAGGAATCCCTGTTCAATGGTAAGAATCTAACTGGCTGGGAGGGGAACGCGGAGATCTGGCGGGTCAAGGATGGGGTGATTTCCGGCGGCTCGCTGGCGGGCAACCCGCGCAATGAATTTCTAACACTCAAGAAGACTTACCATAATTTCATCCTCAAGATGGAATACAAACTTGTCGGCACCGAGGGCTTTGTGAACAGCGGCGTGCAGTTCCACAGTCAGCGCTTGGAAAAACCGTCCAACGAAATGATGGGCTATCAGGCGGACATCGGTGCGGGTTGGTCGGGGACCTTGCAGGATGAATCCCGCCGCAAGGGGCCGCGCTCGAAGCCGCCGGTGGAGCTGGTGCAGCGGCTTGAAAAACCGGGTGACTGGAACCGCTACGAAATCCGCACGGAGGGTCGGCACGTCGAGATTTTCCTCAATGGCGAGAAGACGGTGGACTACACCGAGGCGGATGAGGCGATCCCCCAGGAGGGATTGATCGGCCTGCAAATCCACGGCGGCAACAAGGCGGAGGTCTTTTTCCGGAATCTCGTTATCGAGGAAATGCCGCTCGGGAAATGAGGCTGAAATATCTCAGGGCTGCGGGAGGGTTTTCCAGTAGCGCAGTAAGCGGCGGAGCGCTTCGGGTTTGTTGATCGGCGTGGGTTGGTTGGCTTGGTCGGTGGAGTTGATGCCATGGCAGGAAGTGCAGGTGCGGATTTCACCTTTTTGAAAAGTCAGCCAGTAACGCTCGCGGACGACGGGCGTGCCACTTGGGTCGGTGAGTTGCCATGTTAGAGCACGGCGGGCGGGGACGAAAGCAGCCATCGAGCCGTCGGGCCCGAGTTGCACACTGCCGGGCGGGCCGGTGGTGTCGGGTGGGTTTTGCGCATCGTGCAGCGGGCGGGCTAACACGCGGCGACCCGGTCTGGGGGGCGCCCCGCCGGGGTCCGTTAGACCGACACCGCGCAGGAGGTCGGCTTGGAAAATTTCGAGGTGGGCGATGTCGTAGATTTTCCCGGTATCGCCGAGACTCTGGGTGGTGGTGCCGGCGACGCGCAGGTTGAACGGTTGTTGGAGATCCGCGGCGTCGCGGGTGGTTAGATTTCGACTAACAATTAGAGCGAGCGAGTGCTGATTCAGATAAGCGCGGAAGGTCGCCACATCCACGCCTTCCTCGGTGAAGACGGCCTGCTCAGGTGGGGCGAGCGCGGCGGGCGGGCGGGTTGGGCGGACGTGCGGGGTGACTTCCACCGGATCGAGTTCCCACAGCGGGCCGTTGTATTTCACTAGGACATCCGGGTCATAGTAGCTGATAGATTTGCTGATACCGGGCGTGAGCGGTTGGTCCGCGAGGTAGCCGCCGGGCGCGGCGCGCAGGGTGACGAGGCGGAAGTCATAGCGGCTCTTGGGCGCGGCGCGGTTCACATTTCTGGCATCGGCGCGGGTTTCGCCGGTGTGGACGGCGACGAGGGTGCCGCTCGCCAATGGCAGTGGACTGCGGTAGTGGCCGGAGTGGTTCGGCCCGGCGATGCCGCCCTCCGGGGTGACGCCCTCAGTTGCCCGCGAGGTGATGTAGCTTGCGCTCATCTTGTCGGCGGTGATGCGAGGCGGACCGTAGAGCCGGACGATCTGCCCCGCGCCGTGGGTCTGGAATTCCGGTGCGTCCACGCCCAAGTAATTGCCGGGAGCATGGGGGTCTTCTTTGATTTGGAATAAATTTTCGACCACCTTGGTATTTTTCCGCCCGGAAGTAGAGGCGATGAATTCGGTGACGCTGGGGTCATCGTTGAAGACGCGGTCGAAATACGAGTGCAGCTCGTGGCGGCCGATGTGGTTGAGAGTTTCCATGTCCGTGCCGTCCTCGTTGATCTGCCAAGGGAAGAACTGGCTGAAGGAATTTCCCTGGAGATTTGTACCCGCGAGCAGGTCCGTGCGGGCCGAGCGCGGTTCCGGATAGACCTCCTGCTTGTTCGGTAGAATGGCGGCGGTCGCGGACTCATCCGCGTAATCGAAGGTGCCGTAATTGTTCGTCCCGGCGAGTGCGTCGGTATCCGCCTGCTGGTCGCGCTGCAGGTGATCCCACCGCGTGAAGATGACACGACCAAAGCTGTCGATGCTCGGCGTGAACGAACCGGACGGCGAGTGATCGAGTTGGAATAAATTTCCGCTAACCGGATCGAGACTCCAGAGGCCGGTCGTGGTGGGGGCTTCCTCGTATTCGTCGAGCTGGGGATAAAGATGGGTTTGGGCGTTATGAGGCAGATCGGTGGCGAAGATGATGCGGTCATTGGTGCCGTAGATCGGGCTCACGTTGTTGTAGTTGGCGGGTTGTTTGGGGACTTTGGTAATCACCGGCGTCTCCCCCCTTCCGAGGCCGGTGATTTCATACAACTGCCAATAGTAATCCTGCACCTCATACTGGGCGGTGGGTGCGCCGATGACCATGCTGAAAACCGCCTTGGTGCCGCTCCAATGCACGCAGGGTTCACGCACGGAGATGCCCTTCGCGCCCTGCCTGCCGGAGTTGCCGAAACCGGCAGCGGCAGTTAGATTTTTCAAGGTTCCATCCGGGTAGCGGATGTATAAATCGCCGCCGCGACCCGCGCTAAAAAGCGAGCCATCATGATTGCCAAACGCAGAGGTGATCGTGACGAAATCCGCAGGAATCGGGACCTGCGTGACAAATAGGATCGGGTTCGCGAGCGTGGGTGGCCCCTTGATAACCGCAGCTTGGCCACCGAAATTCGCGGGCGTGGCCTGGGTAAACAACTTGGTGACTGTCGCATTGTTGTTAGTAATCAAACCATCTAACGATTTCACGCCATCGCTCGGCAGTGCCGCGAGGCTGACCCGGTCCTTACCACTGGCGAAGTCGATAAAATTATCCGCTCCCGTCGCAAGAAACGATGCCGGGATCACCAGATCCGGCTTAACGCCGTAGAGCGTGCTGAGGCTGGCGGTGCCTATCAGAAAAGTATGGTTGGCGGTGGTGGTGGCCACGTTTTTCGCAAACGTCACCGACTTTACAACAGTCGCGCCGGTGGTGAATGCGAGCGTCTGGCCGCTGAGCGTGTTCTGGCCATCGGTGGCGGCGGTGAGTTCCACAAACTGCACGTCGCCGCTCGCGTTGGAATAGACTTCTTGGATTTTCCATGCGGGAACTGCGGCAGTGGCTGCGCCGGCGAGGAGACTTGAGATGAGGATAAGAGTGGGTTTCATGGGGATTGAAAATTAAAGCAACAGCCTAATCCATCCAGCCGCGATGGCAAGGTTGCTTTTTGCGGGTGTAACTGTATGTGGTGGGCATTCTTCTGGGGATCACACGCGCCCTCGCGTGTTCCGTAGTGCGCCATCGCGCTACGGCGGCGGACCGGCCATTCAGCTTTTTTGTGAATTCAGGCTTTCAAGGCGGGATTGCCAAGTCTCCGCCGAGGGCGCCGGAGACGGCACGCGAGGGCGCGTGCGCTCCCCTTTGACCACCACATTCAGTTGCACCCGCTTTTTGCCGAAATTCCCGTGTGCTGGCGCTTGGATATCTGACTGGCAATGCGAAAACGGCGGCAACTTTCCCTGAAGAAAGTTGCCGCCGTATGAATGCGATCAGAATTTACCGGAGAAACGCGCGGTCAGTCGTCATTGATGATCGTGCAGATGCCTTGCCCGACGCCAATGATCGCACCGGTTGGGCTTCCCAGATTGACAGTGAAGTCCTCGTTAGGCTCGACCAATGTGTCACCCTTCACACTGATACCTATCGCTTTGCTCCTTTCGCCTATCGCGAAATTTAATGTTTGGTATGTTGACAAGAAATCGGTGTTCGGAGTTGCAGTCCCGCCGCCAACAAGAGGAGTGTAATAGACGACGCTCACCGGTGCTGTCGCCGTATAGAGAAGACTGACGGTGAAATAGACTTTAGTGAATCCTTGGTTTTGTTCTATTAGCGTCACACTATTGATAAATATTTGGTTGGTTTGCTGGATTTCGACTGCACCGATGTCACTGCCATCGCCGCCAGTCGCGTTGGCGATATTCGGATCATCCACGGGCCGGGTTAAGCCGCGTTGGTCAACCAAGTTGCTGGGACTGTTTGCTGGATTTACTCCCTGGTCAATGGCCGGGCTGCCAGCTAGTGGCACCATGGTGAGCGTCGGACCGCCATTGTTGGCCAAGGGACCGAGCAGAGGATTGCCGCTGGTGATGTTGTTGCCCTGCAATGTGGGTGCTAGGTAATTGCCGCCGACAGGATCCGTGCTAATCGTGTTTCTGAATGTTACGCTATAGTCGCTCAACTGGTAAATGCCAATCGGGTTGCCTGCGATTGTGCAATTGATAGCTGTCGTCGCGTTGTGATCCTCAGAAATGGCGCGGGCAGTGTTGTTGGTGAATGTGCAGTTGGTGAGCGTTGCTGTATTGTAAGAGTTAACCAACCCAGAGTAATTGTGAGAAAAAGTGCTGCCGCTGATGACCAGAGTGATTCCAATGCTGTAGATACCGGAATAGAAGTCTTTCACGGAGGAATTGGTCATAGTCAACGTGCGAGAAATAGTTGAGGTAGCATCATAAATGCCAGTGTTTGTGACACCGTTGGAGGAACCAATCAAACTGCAATTATTGACGCGCAAGTTTCCTCCTTTGTTATAGATGCAGACGGCTATAGTACCCGGAATGATTGTCAGATTATTGAAGATCCCCGTCCCGCCGATTCCTACCGTAAAGACGCTATAGTCAGTGTTAGTATAAGGCGCAGCCGAGGTAATTGTGAGTTGATTGACGCCAGTACCGGTGATGACTAGATTCCCGGTGAGCGCGGGCAGAGGGGTGCTCAAGGTTATGGTCGGGGTGACGTTGGACGCGAAGACAATGGTATCGTTGCCATAGGCACCGGAGGCGGTCACGTCGGCATTGAGATTGGCATTGTTGTTCGCCGAGGTGATTGCCTCCCGCAGTGTGACCTGACCATCGACGGCGATGGTGTCAGCCGTGCTGGTGACGGTGATGGTTGCAGCGTGGGCGAGTTGGGCGCAGGCGAGCAGAGCGCCCACCAGCACATGGCTGAGATATTTCATAGTATTGTGTGTTTTCATCTGGTAGTTTTGATTACTCTAATTTCTGATACCCATTTAGCCTTCAAAATCGGATTCGTTCTGGCAAGCATTTTCTTGATAAAAAATGGTGGAGAAAATCAGCAAAGGAAAAATGCTATTTTGAATCATGTCACCTCAGGCATGAATTGGTTGCGGTAAAATCCCAGAATGGGAATGTTTTCCTCAGCGGCCCCCAGTGCGGAGAAACCCTGCTACTTCGCCAGCCAGCCACGCCTCTGCTTCCCACGGCACGCGATGCCCCGCTGCTGGGGCGATGGCAAGTGAGGCAGCGGGCATCAGGGCGACGGCACGGCGGGCGAGTGCTAGAAACTTTTCATCCTTCGCCCCGGCCACCCATAGCACGGGAACGGTGATTTCTGCCAACCGGTCCCACAGCGGTTCCTGCGCGCCGAGCGACCAGTCGATGAAGCTGCGGGCGATTTCGCGGCGGCGGGTGATAAGGTTGTTAGAAGTTTGCGGATCGCGTGGTGCGGAGTTGGCAAGCACAGGTTGGGCGTCCCATGCGGCGAGAAATTGCTGCCAAGTCCCAGTCAATGCCTGTGTCGCCCACGCCGCATCGGCCTCCCGTCTATGCGCACGCTCCGCCCCCGATTCCAAGCCCGGATGCGCGGCAATGATGACTGCCGCCTGCCACGGGTGGGGTTTATCTAGCAGGGCATGCAAGGCCAGCCGCCCGCCCAGTGAGTAGCCTAACAGCGCGCGCCCGTTGCCCCGAAAAACTTCGCCGTTGGCCTCGGCGTTGAGGGTCTTCGCGAAGTCGGTTAGGGGCATCTGTCCCGCCTCCAGAAAGCGCCACAAATCCACCGCCCGCGAGCCGATCCCGGCACCTGCTAGACTCTTGGCGAAGCCCCGCCAATTCGCCGCCATGCCGACGGCACCGTGCAGGCACCAGCATTCCTGCGGCCCGGCCTCGCGGCGTTCGTCCGCTTGTTTGGAATACTGGATCACGCCTTGGGATGGGCTGGCGGCTGGAAAATTTCCTGAAGCTTATGCTGGAGTTCCGGATTGACGTATGCCCCGGACAAGATCGCCACCACGGCGGCGATGGCCAACACCCCGACGACTATCAAGAGCCAGTAAATGATCGCGAGAAAGATTCCCACCCCGTCGAGTTTCTTGTGAAAGGCATAGCCGCTAGGGCAGGCGAAACAGCGGTATCCAAGCCAGATATTTAAGAACGGCATCATCATACCCAACCACCACCAGCCGCTCATGCCTAGGTTTTTGAAACGATTTACCGTGACGGTAATCACGACGATCACCGGCACGAACATCGCCCCCTGAATGATCCACTCCAAGATCTGGGGACCGAACCATTCGCGCATCATCACTGTGCTCAGGGCGATCGCGAAATTCCACAAAAACGGGAATATCAAAAGCGTGAACAGGTAGCTCCGCCGCCGCGCGCCCGGCCAGTCCTCCTGCCGGCTCATGATATCCTCGGCAGATTCCTGCTCGGGCGGCGTGTAGGGTTCGGTGCTGGCGGGTGAGAAGCATTCCTTGTGCTCCGGCTCGGCACGTCGCTCGAACAAGTCCTTGATTTCTCCTGAGGCTTGCCAGTTTTCCATCCCGTGTTTCCAGACCAGATCCAAGCGTGGGTTCAGCCCGCCGGCCTTGGCTTTGTCTTGCAGTTCCGCGAAAGACACTGGCCCGATCCGCTCGCCCTCGTGTGAATAAAACCAGTTGTCCCCCCGGCTGTGAGCCGCGCCCGTTTCGTCAAGGGGCTCCTCGTCCGTTGAGGAGGATTCGGAATCGGGTTCGTTCATGAAGGTTTATTATCCAATTCCTGAAAAACTGTCAAACGCGACCGCCGATTTCAGGGCCAATGCACCAAAAAGCACTGGATTTACCGCAAAGCCGCAGAGGCCGCAAAGGGACGCGGAGAAATTTTCAAGAAGTTTGAGTATGATAGAAAAAATTTCCCGCCCACTTCGGCAACATTACGATTTCATCTTTGAACTTCTTTGCGTTCCCTTTGCGGCCTTCGCGACTTTGCGGTGAAAATTCAGAGGAGCCAGCCCGCCGATTTCCACACGGCGGGGCTTGTCAAAGTGGCGGCACTGGAGAAACTCACGGCGTTCGCTTAGAAGACAGGTGAGAGTATTTTCAAAAAACAATCATGCACTTTCTCGGGATTGAAATAGGTCATGGCGGCACCCGCGCGGTCGCCTTGGATCTGGAGTCATCGGTGATCCGCGCCGAGGCGTGGGTCCAGCATGACTGGATCGAGGGCCTGCCGGCCGGCTACCGCGAGCAGAATCCCGCGCAGTGGATCGACGCGGTGGACCGTGCGGTGCGGCAGTGTCTGGCTGCGCTGGGTGGCCAGAAAGAACGCGTCGCGGCCATCGGCGTGGCGGGGCCGCAGCGGGGGTTAGTGATGTTAGACGAGGCGAACCGGATCATCCGCCCGGCGAAATTGGCGGGCGATGTCTCGGTGAAACGCCAAGCCGATGAGATCGCGCGGGCCTTCGGCGGCGCACCCGGCCTGATCGAACTGGCGGGCCAAGCCCCCGGCGTGGAATCCGCAGCGGCGGAATGTCTCTGGCTGAAACAACACGAACCCTATCATTTCCAACGGGCCGCCAGCTTGCTAACCGCCCAGGATTTCATCGCCTACTGGCTGACCGGCGAGCGGGCGACCGAGGCAGGCAGCGCCTCAGGCACCGGATTGTTAGATATCCGCTCGCGGAAATGGTCGGCGGAGTTGTTGGATTTCATCGACCCGCAGCTCGCCTCGCTGCTGCCGCCCATCGGTGCCTCCGACCAACCGCGCGGCCTGCTCCGTCCGGCGCTGGCCCGCGAGTGGGGGGTTTCCGAACTGGTGCAAGTGGGAGCCGGCAGCGCCGCACCCATGCTCGCCGCGCTCGCCGCTGGCTGCGTCACGAATGGCACGGTGGCCGTGGAACTCGGCTCGACCGGGGTGATCGTCGGGATCGGCGACTCACCCGTGATCGACTTTCGCGGGGAAATCTCGCCGCTCTGCAATGCGACCGGCACCTGGCTGGGCCTCGCTACCACGACCAACGCGGCGGTTGCCCCGGAAATCCTGCGGCGGCACTACGGCTGGTCGGCAGCGCAATTCGAGGCGATGGTTGCCAGCGTCGCACCCGGCGCGGACGGACTACTACTGTTACCGTACTTCACCGGCGAGTCGATCCCCCGGCTACCGGATGGCACGGGCGTGTTGCATGGCATTACCCCAGGAAATTTCACCCCCGCCCATTTGGCCCGCGCGGCGGCGGAGGGCGTGGCGCTCGGCCTCGGCTACGCGATGAGCCGCCTGCGCGATCTCGGCTTCGAGCCGCAGGAAATCCGCCTGCTCGGCCCCGGCGTGGTCAGCCCGGTGACGCGGCAACTTCTCGCCGACGTTTTCGGCACGCCGGTGCTGCCGGTTTCTAGCAGACAAGGTGCCGCTGTGGGCGCGGCGATGCAGGCCGCGGTCGCATTTTTTCATGAAAGCGGCGAGTCGCTCGGCTTCGAGGAAATCGCCAGCTACCTCGTGGCCGGTGACCCGGAAGCCCGCTGCGAACCCAACCCGCAGACCCACGATCTCTATCAGGAAATGCTGTCCCGCCAGCAATACCTCGTCGATACCCTCCACCCGGCAGGATTTCTATGACGATCCAGTGGCTGGCGCATCCTGCGCCAGACCGTTGCCGGAGCGTCCCGCTCCGAGCATTTTTCAATGAGGAGCATGATGGCGACCATGCCAGTGCGGCCGACTCCGGCGGCGCAGGGCATGACCAAAGATTCCCCGGCGATGGGTTTGGCTAGAATTTCAGAGGCTCACGGTGGGGTGCGGCGTGGAAACGAGGTGCAGCCAGGGGGCGATGGAGCCATGTGAGGCGATTTCCTTGCCGAGGGTGGTGCTCATGTATTCCGCATCGGGGATGATGCCGACGCGGCCTAGGTCGAGGCGGTCGGCGTCCCAACAGGTGGCGATGGTGGGATCGTCGTGGTGCTGTCCCTTGGTGTGCCAGACGCAGGCGTAGTGAAGGAGGTCGAAGTGGTCGTCGGGTAGGTCGAAGAGTTTGCCGCGAAAGGATGTTGCCAGTGCGGCACCGCGTGCGCCATGCTGGGGATCGTGGTTGTCGTTTTCCCTGCGGCTATCATGGAATAGCGCGAAGAGGCGGACGACCGGGACGATGGCTCCGCTCTGGGTGGCAAGGATCAGGGCGTTACGCTCGACGCGCCGCCAGTGATCGGGACCATGGACAGAATGCGATTACAATGGCGAGGGCAGGGCGAGAACGGTGTTCCAGTGGGGGTGATGTGGTTGAGGAGATCGAAGTGGGTGGTTTTGAGGGCGGTAAGGATTCGGTCGCGCTTGGTTTTTGCGGCTTCGAGGCTGTGGGTTTTCAGCGAGAAACGCTTGCGGACGGAGCCCGTGGCGGTGGGCTGGAGGGTGATGTGGTACCACCAGACGCCGTTGTTGAGCCAAAGGTGGTGGTTGGGATTTTCGGGGGAACGGCGGATGGCGAGGCGCGGGGTGTCTTTGATCATGTTGCTTGGCTGGGGTTCGTTCAGATGGTGGTTCAGTTTTTAAACCATGCCCTCTGGTGCCAGCCGCCGTTGCCGACGGTGTGACACCCAACGCCAGAAGCTCCCTGCGGTTATGAGGCAGGGACTTCTAACGCAGGACGAACGTCCAACGCCCGCGCGCCGTGCTGAGATGGCTGGCGCGTCGGTTTTCCAAAATGAAGCAAGTAATCATGTGGGACACGGGGTGTATCAGGTTTTGGAAATGAAGTCAAATCATCTGGACTCGCTTGTGTCATAGGGAAACCAGAGACCAGAGGCCAGAATCAAGAGGTAAATTCACGCTGAAACTGGGTCAGCATTTTTTCGAAAGATTGACAGCAACGCTAGCAATGCTTATTTTCCGCACATGAGTACGACGTTGACGATTCGAAATTTACCGCAGCCGGTGAAGCAAAAGTTGCGGCTTTCTGCGGCGAGCCATGGCCGCTCGATGGAGGCGGAGGCGAGGGAGATTCTGGCGCGAGCAGTGAACGGGGAGGAGATCCATCCCCCGAGCACGCCCGAGGAAATGCGGCAGCGGCTGCTCGCGATGCGGGGCATCTGGAAAGATCGCTACGACGGCAAATCGGCGGACGAGATCATGCAGGAGCTGAGAGGCGATGAGTGAGGTGGCTAGGGTTTTGGTGGATAGCAACGTGATCATCGATGTAATCCAAGATGATCCTGAGTGGGCGGCTTGGTCGATGGAAGCGCTCGCCGCGGTGGAGAAGCCATTGATCAACCCGATGATTTTTGCGGAGCTTTGCTATCAAAGAACTTCTGCGGAGGAGGTTGAGGAGTTGATGGCGGTAATCGGCTTGGGCTACGCGGAAATGCCTCGGGAGGCTTTGTTTTTGGCATCACAAGCTTTTCGCAAATACCGGCAGCGGGGAGGAACGAAGACAGCGCCCTTGGCCGACTTTTTCATTGGTGCTCATGCGGAGGTGGAAGGGCTGGATCTGCTGACTAGGGATCGCGCCCGCTATGAGACTTATTTTCCAGCGGTGAAGCTGATTCGTCCTTGAGTTTTGGATGAAGAGACTGGGCGTCCGGTGATCGCCGCCACGGGAGATGGATCGAGCCACAGGATGATGCTCGCCTCCCCAATCGCTATCTCAGAGATCAGGGCTTGAAGATGTTGGTGAGTGCTGAAGTGCATTGTTGGATGGCTTGTGCGCTCCGAGGCAATAGAAGTGCTAGGATGCGGAGAAGGATGATGAGTGGGATGGTGGTGATGCGGAGGATGAGTTTCATAGGAAGCTGATTTTTGGAGAGGTAGTTTGGGGAAGAAATGCCCGGGATGGCTGGATGCATCCCGGGCGCTGTAATGGATTTCAGATGGTGCGGATGGTGGCTCCGGTCTTGATGTTGACGCTGCGGATTCGCCCGTTGGTTTGGGTGAGGTGCGCCTCGTCGCCTTGGACGACGGCGTTGGTGTAATCGCCGGGGATGGTGCGGATAGTGGAACCATTCGAGGTGTTGATGATGCGGGCACTGCTGCGTTCGAGTTTGATGGCGTATGACATGTTCTCAACCAGATTGGTGTCGAGCTCGAGCGCTCCGTCCTCGAAGCAGACGAGGATTTTGTGCCATTGGTTGAGAGTGTAGTTGATGGCTTGGG